>NZ_JAATTW010000019.1:0-61669 GCF_013414205.1 Pseudoalteromonas sp. MIP2626 | reverse complement strand
GAACTAAGCTTGGCTGTTAGAACTCAATCTGTACGAGTGCCCACACAGATGATTGCTTTATATTGTTAAAGAACGTTTTGAGTCGCTTTAGCGTCTCAAGGGATGCGTATAATACATCCTTTATTTTTCGAGTCAACACTTAGTTTTAAACTTTCTTTTTGGAAGATTTAAAACCGAAGTTTTATTTAACTCTCTGAGTAGTTGCTGCCTTGCTATGCTTCGGCGTTTCCCTTCTCAGTGGGGTCGCATTATAGGGATATTCTAGTAGGGGTCAATGCTTTATATCAACTTTTTGACAAATAAATGAATTTAGTATGAAAGGTATACAAACAAAGGGCTACACAGGGTTTAACGCTCAAAAATTAGGCTGTATTTATAGCTATAACGGTATTAAGTTATCTATCCATCTAAAAACTCAATACCGTTATATAAATGTACGTTATGAACAACAGGAACAATTACGTTTATTTTTCGGCATTTTACCTATACCTGGATTAAAGGAGTTAGTTGGGTCTAGGTTTTTATAAAAGTTTTGTAGATCAGGCTCTGCTTCATATAAGTGCCCTACATTATGTTCAGCTGGGTACTTAGCGCCTCTTTCGTTAAGTAACTTCAGCATTTGCTTTTTAATAAGCTTGGCATCAGTTCCTTTTTTCAATATGTAGTCTTGATGAAAAACATAACAGAAGAAATGACCGTAGTAGAGCTTCTTCTCTATATGTTGGGCTATTTCATTTGGGAGTGTTTCAAGCCAGTCGAGTTCGTTACGTGGAATGGCTATATCAAGCGCTAATATTTCGCCCACCTTTTTTTCGTGCATTACTTCATATCTTAGTGCCGCACCTGCCGCTGCAAAGCGATGTAAAAAAGCACTTTCTGACTCTTCCTTATTACATTCAAAATAAGCCCCTGTTTCTGAGTCTTTAAAAAAGCTATTTAAAAATGTCTGCGCTTCTTCTATTCCACCATCACTCATCTTCATAATTAGGTGGTGTTCATACTTATCGCGATATTCGAGCATGCGCTTTGGTAAATGCTGTGGAAACGCTTTAGCGATTAATTGCATAGCCTTGTCGGTAAAATGTTTTGGTACCCATAGCAACTTATTAAGCTTTGAATCTATACGCCCTTTTATAGAAAATAATCGAGGTAATGCATCCGTCCCTAAGTGTTTAATACTTAAAAAGGTATCTTTACCGTACTTAGCTGATACATCAAATATATCTCGGTGCATATACTCACCCACTTCTGGGATATTTTTAAACGTTGATAATATTTGTCTTCTCAATTGAGCAAGCTCATTAACGCTATTAGTACCTATATAGAAGGTTTGCTCTTTTTCTGCTGTTGGGTAGGTATCTAGACGTACCGCAAATACTGCAATCTTACCAGCACAACCACTGGCTTCATAAAGCCGGCGCTTATCTGCATTGAACCGACTGGGTGTACTTGCGTTAACATCTTTTACTCTCGCTACATATTCACTATCGGATGCAAGCTTATTACTTACAGGTAACTTTGTTTTATCAAAGTTGCCTGTTTGTAAGTTAGTTAGTATTTCTTCAGGTGAATTACCTAGCTCTACTTCAAGGTGATTAACTAATATAAGTTCGCCGTGTTCGTTTATTTGTGCAAACAAAGCAAGCTCTGTATAAGCAGGCCCTCTTTTAACAAGTGCTCCACCCGAGTTATTAGATACCCCGCCAATAATAGATGCACCTAAAGTAGATGAACCGATGACCGAATGAGGTGCTCTGTTTACGCTACTAAGTTGACCTTGAAGTTGATGTAAGGTGGCACCAGGTAAACTAATAACTTGTTCGTTATTGTTAACTAAAAAAAGTTGGTCCATAGCTAATGTATTAATAACAACAACAGGTCTATCGTAATCGTTACCGCTTGGAGTTGAGCCTTCTGTTAATCCTGTTTTTGCGGCTTGCATTATAATAATGCAATTACCCTGGACACAAACTTCTAGACAGCGCCAAACTTCCAATAAACTTTGTGGAAATAAGACTGCTAAAGCACTCCCACCTCCAGAGCGCCAACCCATTCTATAGTGTTCGTTTTTTTCTGGATCAGCTTGTAAATTATGTGCACCCAGTACGCTCGTTAATTTAGCTAAGACTTGATCTGGGCTAAGTACATTTTGAGAAGTACTTTTTGACATGAAAGTATTACAACCCAAATCCGGTGTTTGCTTATGACTCATGATACTAAGGGTCCTTGAAAATCAAAAATGTAAATTGCTGTCATAGCTATTACGCCACTAAAAATTACGTAATAGATTGTAGGTAAGATAGTACGTCTCAGTGTGGCACCTTCCATACCAAGTAGACCAACCGTTGCAGATGCAGCCACTACGTTATGTATTGCAATCATGTTACCTGCGGCTGCGCCCACAGCTTGTGATGCTATTACTAGTGAGGGGGAAATATGTAAGCTCATCGCTGCTTCATACTGAAATTGACTAAACATCATATTAGATACTGTATTAGAACCGGCTATAAAAGCACCTAGCGCACCAATACTAGAGCTAATTAATGGGAATGCACTTCCAAAAATCCCAGCAAACAACTCGGCACTCGCTACAGGCATACTTGCTACGTCTGACAAGTTTACATCTGAGTTAATAAATATCCTTACCATCGGAATAGTAAAAATAAGCACAAAACCAGCACCTAATACCGTTTTACCTGATTCACTAAATGCATTTTTTAAAGCGCTAATTGGCTTTTTAGACTGGAGCCCTGCAGCACATAAAGCACTTATCAATAATAACCCACCAGGTAAATATAAAGGGCTAAAACCGGCGCTAATATCAGCCTCTCCTAACAGAGATGAAAAATTCAGTGTTAAGTCACTAAGTCGTGTTTTAAGTTCTACAAAGACTCTTGAGCAAACAAGTAATAAAGCAACTAATAAATAAGGGAACCACGCCATAATAGGAGACATACTTTTATTGCTAGGCATAGCGGTATTACTTTCACTATCAACAATAAGCTTGCCAATCCACTCACTTGGCCAGTCTTTTTTTGGAGCAAAGTCCCACGTTGTTTTTGGTATTAAAAAACCTTTTTTAGCTGCGTTGATAACAATAACAACACTTACTAAACCACCAATAAGAGAAGGAAACTCCGGACCAAGATAAATACCTGTTAACGTGTAAGGTATGGTAAATGTTAACCCTGCAAATATCGCAAATGGCCAAATAGCAAATCCTTCTTTCCAGCTTTTATTTTTACCAAAAAATCGCGTTAGCATCATCACCATTAAAAGGGGTATAAAAGTGCCAATAACCCCATGCAGCATTGCAACTTGACTAGTGATTAACTGCAAAAACGCATCCCATTGCATACCTTCTTGCGCTAATTGCGCACTAATAGCGGTTGAATCGAGCCCTTTATTTACTCCAATAACGATAGGAGTACCCACGGCACCAAATGATACAGCGGTACTTTGGATCATCATCCCCATTAAAACAGCACCTAGCGCAGGAAACCCAATCGCGACCATTAATGGTGCTGCTATTGCCGCTGGTGTACCAAACCCTGATGCCCCTTCAATAAAAGTACCAAAACACCATGCAATAATAATAGCTTGAACTCGCCGATCAGGCGAGACGTTTGTAAAGCCACCACGAATAACCGCTATTGCACCGGTATGCTTTAGCGTATTGAGTAAAAATAGCGCACCAAACACAATCCATAACACTGAGATTGTGATCACGCCCCCCTGAATAATGGATGATGAAACTCGGTTAAGAGTCATATCCCATATAAAAATAGCAATTGCAGCTGTAACAGCTAACACTATTGGCATTGCTTTTTTTGCAGGCCACTGCAGACCTATCAATAAAATGCCACTGAGAACAATTGGCAACAATGCCAATAATCCATATATTGTTTGACTCAAAATTGTATCCTCGTTTTGTTGTGTGTGTGGCTGCCTTGTTAAAACTATTTATAGTTTATTGTTATGATTTTATTGCGACCAAGACAGGTTGAATACACTCTACTCTTTGTTAATAAATTGATATATTGCCTGTAGAGGCAATATTATTTTCCTTTTTTGCCATAATAATAAGCATATTTAATCAATTGAGGAACAAGTATGACAAAAGCTGATGACATGGTTTTATTTGTCCAAGTTGTTGATGATGGGTCATTTTCTAAAGTAGCAGAAAAACTTTCATTAACTAATTCTGTAGTAAGTAAGCGTATTGCAAGGTTAGAAGAAAGCCTAAATGCCCAACTTCTTTATAGAACAACTAGAAAACTAAGCCTTACCGATGCAGGCCGAACGCTTTATAACAAAGCTAAAATTGTTAAATTTGCATTTCAAGAAGCTGAGAATGCCGTAACAGGTTATGGTGATGACATGAAAGGCACCATAAGAATAACGATGCCTGTCGTCTCTGCTAACTTAGCCTTAAGTGAATCCATTGCTGAGTTTTGTAAAAAGTATCCTGAAATATCAGTAGATTTACAAGTAACCAACAGATTGGTCGATTTAATTGAGGAAGGTTATGACCTTGCTATCAGAACAGCAGAACTTGAAGATTCATCGCTCATTGCAAGACGGTTAATAGATAGCCAGTGGGTAATATGCGCCACACCAAATTATTTGCAGCAATACGGTGTACCGCAAACGCCTGAACAACTGCAAAACCATGAATGCTTAGTCTATAAGTTCGATAATACCTGTAATGACATATGGCCACTGTATATTGATGAGGCTGAGCAACTACTTTCCATACATGGTCGCTTTCATAGTAATCACCTCAGTGCCATTAAACGAGCCGCACTCAGTGATTTAGGCATTGCTTTTTTACCCCAAGCTCTTGTTTATCAGGAGCTACAAAAAAACACCTTAACGCAGATTTTTCAAAGCTTTACACGAAAGAAAATGGGGATGTATGCCGTTTACCCTAAAGTAAGGCAACCTGATCAAAAATTAAAACTGCTTGTTGAGCATTTGCGAGAGTCGCTACATAGAAAACAGGCGTATTACTGTTAAATAATACGCCTGTTATTTATATTAAAAGCTATATTTAGCAGAAAGCTGAAAGTAATTTGAGCTGATGTTGTCACTATTTTTATCATTGATCTTATATTGCCCAAACTCAACCCCCGCATAAAGGTCCTCTGTTATATTGGTTATTAAGTTAACTCCCCAATGAGCACGATCTTTTTCAGTGGTATCTGTTTTAGCTGCACCATAAAAGGCTGTTGAACGCCAAGTACCAGTCCAAAAATGTTTATAGGCGACAGTAAATGCTGTCGTTTTTTCGACTTCGACTTCATCGCGCTCGTTAACTACAATATCGTTTGTTAATCCTGCCGCAGCATAACGGCCAGGCTCTCCTACACTAAGCTGAAAACGAAAATCATCTTTTCCAAAGGTTTTAATTTTGCCCGAGAAGTTACCCGCTAGAGCTGTTTCACCTATACCGCCTTGATCCACTTTTCTTAATAAGGCACCAATAGATAATTCACCCCATTCTTTTTTATAATTATAACGCGCAACAAGATCAGGAATTGACTCCTCCTTATCGGCTTGAGCGCCAGAAACACCCACAGCACTCGATGCACTACCAGTATCGCCGTCGCCATTTGTTTCTGGGTTTTCAATTGCAAACTGCCAACCCCCATGGCTATATCTTATTTGTGTTTGCCTAACAAACACTTCGCCAACATGCGGGCCACCAAAGTCTAGTGTTTCAGGTAATGCGGCTAATGGCATAAAGGTTGACCATGTTTGCCCTGCTAACCAATCTTTATATTGAATATAAAAATGACGCAAACGATCGTTTGACGAATTACTAACGACTTCGTTTCCGCCACCGCCGTAAAAATCCAGCTCTACAAATCCAATGACATCACCGCGTTGTATTTTTAAATTAAGCCTTGATTCTTTAACATTAAATCCTGTGTGTGAGGTATCAACTGCTTCACCCTCAGGAAAATTACCAATCCAATAATCCTGATAAGCAATCTCACCAGAGACATGACGAACATCTACTTTAGCGTAGCCACCAAGTTCTACTGTTGTTTTTTTAGAACCCGTGTCTATATTTGCTAATTCAATACTCGCTAAACTTAAGTTAGAGTGGCCTAAAGCTATAATTGAGAGAGCTGCTGTGATTAAGTGTGGTTTTGTGTATGTCATAGATAGCCTTTTGTGTGCTTTATTTTTAGAGCTATCAATTTAGAGAGTAAAAGGCTGTTTAAGAAGTATGGAAAAAGCGAATCACTTATTCCATAATTAACATAATAAACCCAAAAATTAACGTGATGCACACATAAATATAGGTTCAAAAAAATGATTGGATCAACTTTACCGTGTAAGTTGATCCAAATTCATTTTAGCTAAAATACACTTTTAATAAGCTGCAATTTGCCATACAGCAATAGAACCAGAGATCTCATTACCTATAATAAGTAATGGTTCGCCTGTGGCACTTTGCTCAGCCGGTACAAACACCATCCCTTCAGGTGCAAGGTCACCGGTTATATCGGCTCCCTCTATTACACCACGGTTATAAAAGTAATCTTCAAACTGAACATCGTAAGGGTTAGTTATATCGTAAACCATCACTCCCCCCATGCGCTCAAGACCTATAAAAGCAAAGGTACGCTCACCAATTGTCCCTATTGTCAGGGCCTCTGGCTCTGCTCCTTTGTCATCTGAACGGGTATCGCCTTCGTTTTCATCTTCATTATTATTAAAAGCTTCGCCGTGCACCGATGCGGTAATACGACCTATGTCATCGCCTGAGTCATATACCACCAGCCCATTATTGTCCCAAATAGTGAACGAGCGTGCACCGTAAGCATACAACGATTCGTATTGCCCATCGTCGTTAGTATCGCCTTTTACTGTCGTGACTTTTAAGCGGCCAATATCGTTATCGTCGTTATTTAAGTAATCAAAATTAGCGGCAAGGGCTAAATCCTCTACGCGGCTTTCATCAATATATGCAAGGCAGCCATCATCTTCATCGTAATCCAAGCCACCTTTTGCTAAGCAATCAGCTTCATCTGTTGTATCAAAAAAGTATTCACGTGCGTCGCCTTCATTAGCAGAAACAATAAAGTTTGCGCCGTTCCAGCTAAAACTTGCAATAGTATCTGGCTGATACATGCCATATAAACCAGGGTATGACTGAAAGTGTATGCCGCCATCTTTATCTGATGCATCTATGTGTAGGTTAGACCAGTCTTTAAACCCTAGTCCCTTTAACTCCACACTATTATCTTCTAGATTAACGATCGCGAGCGCGTTATTTTCTTGAATTGATACATAGGCGTATTTATTATCTTTAGAAATACTGACGTATTCAGGCTCTAAGTCCATCGCAACAGTGGTATTAATGAGCTTGCCATTAATAGTACGCCCAGTAGGGTTTGCAAATACAAGTCCAAGATCTTCTAGTTCTGTTTGTTTATCATTGTAAGCTGTAAAGTCAATATGAGTGGCGGTATCTGCCACGACCCCATTAACAATATTAATAATGCTAATGGATCCATCGGGGTCAATACTATAATCGCCGTTTGGCTCGCCTTCATTGGCCACGACCACTTTTGTGCCATCATGACTAAATGTCACCATGTCGGGTAAAAAGCCAGCGGTTACATTTTTAATAAATACCGGTGTATCACCGCTAATATCGTAAAACGCAATGTGACCTGCTGCACCGACTTCCTCTGCTGCCATTGCAACGGCTAGTAACTGGTTATTTTCATCGATTGCTAGGCTGTTTGCGTCACCAGGTGTCTCGTCATTTAAGGTAAGGGTAATAGCTGATGTTAAATTCGTCGCACTCACTATGCCTTCGTTATCCTGTACAAGGGCGGCGGTATCGAACATATTAGCGGGGATAATATTAACCACGGCCGATTCACCCGAGCTATTGATTGCATAAATCCATTGCTTAGAAGCTTGGTAAGCCACTATTTCAGCGGCCCCCTCAGGACTTTCTACATTAAGCACGGCTCTGCCAACTAAGCTAATATTTAAAGCCGTGTTGGCATTGGTACCGTTGATGCCATTGTCACCTGCCGCGCCTTGTTCGCCTTGAATGCCTTGTGCGCCATCTTGTCCGTCATCACCATCAAGTGAACAACCAGTGAGTATGGATAAAAGTGAAAGTGCTATGATTGATTTTTTGAACATTGTATTTTTCCTTAGTGATGTATAGGCTAAATAGCAACACACAGGCATGACAACAAAATGACAATTTATTGGCATTATCATTAGACAATAAAAAAGCGAGTATAAAACTCGCTTTTTTAGCTTAGGGGGAGTATTACTTTTTAACTGGGCGTTTCCAGCCATCTAAATTACGCTGTTTGCCTCGAGCAATAGCTAGTTGCTCATCTGCTACTGTATTCGTAATAACAGAGCCTGCACCAATTGTTGCCATTGCACCAATATTTACGGGTGCAACAAGCGATGAGTTAGAACCAATAAAGGCATTGTTGCCAATAATGGTTTTTGCTTTATTAACGCCGTCATAGTTACAGGTAATAGTACCCGCGCCAATATTAACCTTTTCGCCAATTTCAGCATCACCTAGGTAACTTAAGTGATTAGCTTTAGAGCCTTTACCTAAACGGGTTTTTTTCATTTCGACGAAGTTACCAACATGTGAGTCTTCTTCCATAATTGCACCTGGGCGAAGGCGGGCATAGGGACCAAGCGTACATTTAGCAGCAACTGTTGCATCTTCTATGAGTGTATTAGCTTTTATTATAACGTTATCGCCAATGCTGCAGTTTTTGAGCACACAGTTTGGTCCAATTTCAACGTTATGACCTATAGTCACTTTGCCTTCAAAAATCACGTTTATATCTATTAGTACATCTTCACCGGTGGTGACTGTTCCGCGAACATCTATACGGGCAGGATCGGCAAGTGTTGCCCCATTAAGCATTAATTCTTGTGCTTGCCATGCTTGGTACGCACGTTCAAGGCCAGCTAGTTGTATACGATTATTAGCGCCTTCTACTTCCATTGGGTGTTCTGGCTGAGCTGATGTAATTTCGACACCTTCTCTATGCGCCATTGCCACTATGTCGGTTAGGTAATATTCGCCTTGTGCATTATTGTTAGATAAGTTGCCTAACCAGCTTTTTAGCAATCGACCATTAACGGCCATAATACCGGTATTTACTTCGCTAATAAGTAATTGCTCTGGGCTGGCATCTTTTTGCTCAACAATACCCACTAACTTGCCATCAACACGTAGCATACGTCCGTAACCATTTGGATTGGCTAAATTTACGGTTAATACCGCTAAACCATGTTTAGGTGTCGCAGCTAATAAACGTTCAAGCGTTGATTGCTTAGTTAAAGGCACGTCACCGTATAAAATCAGCACTGTATCATCGTCATTAACATGAGAGTTGGCTTGCGCTACTGCATGACCCGTACCTAACTGCTCAGCTTGGAGTACCCAATTTACGTTGTTGTTGGCCAGTTGTTGTTGTAATAGTTCGCCACCATGACCGTAAACTAAGTTAGTAGTAGTTGCACCTAGTGCTTTTGCGTTATCAATAACGTGCTGCACCATAGGTTTGCCAGCCACTTTATGAAGAACTTTAGGTAGCGCTGAGCGCATGCGAGTACCTTTACCCGCTGCAAGAATAACCGTTGTTAGAGACATTAAAACAATTTCCTTTTTTCGTTGTTTTAGCTAAATAAGCGCGTACTGGTGCACAGTAGATTATGTAAATCACATCATGTGCAAATACTCAGTAGCTTAATTACTGACTACTGAATCTTGGCTGAAACACTCAGACACTTCAATGGCGTTATTGTAACGGGGATTAGTGATGGATATAAGTAACAAGGGATAAATAGTGAGCACAAAAAGTAAATTTATAATTTTTATAACATTGCTGATTTATATTACAGGCACAAAAAAGCCCACGTTATGTGGGCTTTTAAAAACCAGATAGGCTTACTTTTTACGTAATTGCTGAATAATGCGTAGCTGAGCAATTGCTTCAGCTAGTTGCACTGCGGCTTGATTATAATCAAGTTCAGCAGATGCACCTTTCGCCATTTGAGCTTCAGCGTCACGTTTAGCAGCTTCTGCAGCTTGCTCGTCAAGGTCTTCACCACGAACAGCTGTATCAGCAAGAACAGTCACTAGATTAGGTTGTACTTCTAATGTACCGCCAGCAATGTAGATGAACTCTTCTTCACCAAATTGCTTAACTAAACGTACCATACCAGGTTTAAGGGCAGTAAGTAGTGGAGCGTGACCAGCATTAACGCCTAACTCACCTTCACTACCAGTAACTTGAATCGATTCAACACGGCCAGAGAACAAACTCTGCTCTGCGCTTACTACATCAAGATGTACAGTCATAGCTGCCATACTCCCCTCCTAAGTTACATGCTTTTGGCTTTTTCTTGAGCTTCTTCGATAGAGCCAACCATGTAGAACGCTTGCTCTGGCATGTCATCAAATTCACCGTTTAAGATGCCTTTAAAGCCAGAAATTGTATCTTTTAGTGATACGTATTTACCAGACGCGCCTGTAAACACCTCTGCCACGAAGAATGGCTGAGATAGGAAACGTTGGATTTTACGTGCACGAGATACAAGTTGCTTATCTTCGTCAGAAAGCTCGTCCATACCTAGGATTGCAATGATGTCTTTAAGTTCTTTATAACGCTGAAGAACTGTTTGAACGCCACGTGCTGTATCGTAGTGCTCTTGACCAATTACTTGTGGGTCAAGTTGACGTGAAGATGAATCAAGTGGGTCTACCGCTGGGTAGATACCAAGTGACGCGATATCACGCGAAAGTACTACAGTTGCGTCTAAGTGAGCAAAGGTAGTTGCTGGAGATGGATCCGTTAAATCATCCGCAGGTACGTATACCGCTTGGATTGAAGTGATTGAACCCGTCTTAGTAGAAGCAATACGCTCTTGTAACACACCCATTTCTTCAGCAAGTGTAGGCTGGTAGCCTACCGCTGATGGCATACGACCAAGAAGAGCAGATACTTCTGTACCAGCAAGTGTGTAACGGTAGATGTTATCTACGAAGAAAAGTACATCGCGACCTTCGTCACGGAACTTTTCAGCCATAGTAAGACCTGTTAACGCTACGCGTAAACGGTTACCTGGAGGCTCGTTCATCTGACCGTATACAAGCGATACTTTATCAAGTACGTTTGAATCGTTCATCTCATGGTAGAAATCGTTACCTTCACGTGTACGCTCACCAACACCGGCGAATACTGAGTAGCCGCTGTGCTCGATTGCGATGTTACGGATAAGTTCCATCATGTTTACGGTTTTACCAACACCGGCACCACCGAATAAACCAACTTTACCACCTTTAGCGAATGGACATACAAGGTCGATAACCTTGATACCAGTTTCTAAAAGCTCAACTGAACTTGATTGCTCTTCGTAAGTAGGCGCTGCACGGTGAATAGACATACGGTCTTCTTCGCCGATTGGGCCAGCTTCATCGATTGGCTCACCAAGTACGTTCATGATACGACCAAGTGTTGCTTTACCAACTGGAACTTGAATCGACTCACCTGTATTCATTACCGAAGCACCACGACGCAAACCGTCTGTAGTACCCATAGCGATAGTACGTACCACACCGCCACCTAACTGTTGTTGAACTTCTAGAGTCAACCCAGTTAAATCGCCATCTGTTACTCTTAGCGCGTCATATACGGCTGGCACGTTGTTTTGTGGAAATTCAATATCCACAACGGCACCGATAATTTGGACGACCTTACCTAAACTCATGTCTATTCCTCTCGTTAATCTTTGCCTGAAGCATTAAACTGCTGCTGAACCAGAACAAATCTCACTAATTTCTTGTGTGATTGCTGCTTGGCGAGCTTTGTTATAAATAAGCTGTAACTCATCCATAAGGTCGCCGGCATTGTCTGTTGCAGCTTTCATTGCAACCATGCGGGCAGCCTGCTCAGATGCAGCATTTTCAACTACACCTTGGTATACTTGAGACTCAACAAACCGTACTAACAACGCTTCTAAAATAGCGTCTGGGTTTGGCTCATACAAGTAATCCCATGTGTGGGCAGATACTTCTTCTTCAGCTTTTGGCAAAGGGAGTAACTGATCTACTGTTGGCTCTTGCTTCATGGTATTTACAAACTTGTTGTATACCAAGAATAAACGGTCAATTTTACCTTCAGAGAATGCATCAAGCATTACTTTTACAGGACCAATTATATCCTGAATTGAAGGTTTATCTCCTAAGCCTGCTTTTTTAGCAAGGACTTGACCACCAAAGCGTTGGAAGAAACCAGCAGCTTTACTGCCTAAAGTTGCAAACTCTGCGCTTACACCTTTTTCTTTCCATGCTTTAATATCTAGTGCAACTTTTTTAAACTCATTTGAGTTTAAACCGCCACACAGACCACGGTCTGTAGAGATAACAATATAACCAACTCGTTTTACTTCACGCTCTTCTAAAAAAGGGTGGGTAAAATCAAGATTTGCCTGAGCAACACGACCAATCACTGTGCGTAATTTTGCAGCGTATGGACGGCTTGTAGCAACGCGTTCTTGCGCCCTTTTCATTTTAGACGCAGCAACCATTTCCATTGCGCTAGTGATCTTTTGAGTATTTTTAATACTACCGATCTTGCTTTTAATCTCTTTTCCGCTGGCCATGACTCTCTCTCCGAATCAAGGTGTGCTTTAGTTTCCTAAAGCGCACCATTAATAACTATATTACCAAGTTTGCGTAGACTTGAACTTCGTTAGAAGTTCTTTAAGTTGCGCTTCGATCTCGGCGTTGTAGTTACCAGTTTCATTGATTTGAGCCACAAGCTCTGCGTATGTGCTATTTGCATACGAAAGTAAAGCCGCTTCAAAATCCATGATCTTAGCGATCTCGATATCTTGAAGGAAACCTTTTTCAGCAGCAAATAACGACAAAGACATTTCAGCAACAGACATTGGCGCGTACTGTTTCTGCTTCATTAGCTCTGTTACACGCTCACCATGCTCAAGTTGAGCACGAGTTGCATCATCAAGGTCAGACGCGAACTGCGAGAACGCAGCTAATTCACGGTACTGAGCTAGGGCTAGACGAATACCGCCACCTAGTTTCTTAACGATTTTAGTTTGTGCAGCACCACCAACACGCGATACCGAAATACCAGCGTTTACTGCCGGACGGATACCTGAGTTGAATAGGTCAGTTTCTAAGAAAATTTGACCATCGGTGATAGAGATAACGTTAGTCGGTACGAACGCAGAAACGTCGCCGCCTTGAGTTTCAATGATTGGCAATGCCGTCAATGAACCAGTTGTACCTTTCACTTCACCATTAGTGAACTTTTCAACGTATTCAGCGTTTACACGCGAAGCACGTTCTAAAAGACGAGAGTGAAGATAGAATACGTCACCTGGGTATGCTTCACGACCTGGTGGGCGCTTAAGTAGTAATGAAATTTGACGATAAGCAACTGCTTGCTTAGACAAATCATCATATACGATTAAAGCGTTTTCACCGCGGTCACGGAAGTATTCACCCATAGTACAGCCCGCGAACGGTGCTAAGTACTGAAGTGCCGCTGATTCAGAAGCAGATGCAACAACTACGATAGTATTTGCTAATGCACCGTGCTCTTCTAATTTGCGAACTACGTTAGCAATAGTAGATGCTTTTTGACCAATCGCAACGTACACACACTTAACGCCTGTGCCTTTTTGATTGATGATTGCATCGATTGCTAGTGCAGTTTTACCTGTTTGGCGGTCACCAATGATAAGTTCACGTTGACCACGACCAACTGGAATCATCGCATCGATAGATTTATAACCAGTTTGTACTGGCTCATCTACAGATTTACGCTCGATTACACCTGGTGCAATTTTTTCTACAGGTTCAAACCCGTCATTATCTAGCGCGCCTTTACCATCGATCGGAGCACCTAGTGTGTTAACAACACGACCAAGTAGACCAGGACCAACAGGCACTTCTAAAATACGACCAGTTGTATATACTTTTACGCCTTCAGTAAGATCCGCGTACGGACCCATTACTACTGCACCAATTGAGTCGCGCTCAAGGTTTAGTGCGATAGCATAACGGTTGCCTGGAAGCTCAATCATCTCACCTTGCATACAGTCAGCTAGACCGTGGATGCGGATGATACCGTCTGTAACAGATACAATAGTACCTTCGTTACGAGCTTCACTTACAACTTCGAACTGCTCAATACGTTGTTTGATCAGATCTGAAATTTCAGTGGAATTAAGTTGCATGCTCTTTTTCCCAATTACGATTGTAGTGTTGTGGCTAAGCGGTTTAATTTACCGCGAATAGAGCCGTCGATTACAGTGTCACCCGCCTTAATAATAAGGCCTCCAACTACTGCTGCGTCTTCACTACAATTCAGCTTAACTTTGCGTGCGAAACGTTTTTCAAGTGCCGCTACCAATGACTCTTGTTGCGCTGCAACAAGAGGGGTTGCCGAAATCACATCAACGTCGATTTCTTTGTCGTATTCTGCTTTAAATTTAGCAAATAACTGTGCAACTGCTGGTAGTGCGATCAAACGTCCATTTTCAGCCATCACCTTAACTAGGTTCTGACCTTGTTCGTTGAGCTGCTCAGCACAAATTTGAATAAATAATTCAGCTTGTGTAGTAGCAGTAGGCATACCCGCTAGAAGCGCAGATGCTTTTTCATTGCTAGCAACGTGGCCAGCAAAAAATAACATCTCGTTCCAACTTTCAATAGTGCCTTTTTCAACGGCAAGTTCAAAAGCCGCTTTAGCGTATGGGCGAGCGATAGTAGTCAATTCAGACATGCTCATACCCTCCTAGTTACAGCTCAGCGACAAGTTTTTCAACGATGTCACTATGTGCAGCTTGATTAATTTCACGCTCTAAAATTCTCTGTGCGCCAACCACTGCCAGAGTTGCTACTTGCTTACGTAGCTCTTCTGTCACACGGTTACGCTCTGATTCAATTTCAGAGTGCCCTTGAGCAATGATTTTTTCACGCTCTTGTTGACCACGAACTGTCTCTTCGTCAACAATTAGCACAGCACGCTTTTTAGCTTGGTCTATGATATCAGCCGCTTGAACTTTGGCATCTTTAAGCTGTTCTGCAGCTTTCTTTTGCGCTAGTTCTAAGTCTTTTTCGGCTCTATCAGAGGCAGCTAAACCATCTTCGATTTTTTTCTGGCGAGCTTCAATTGCACCGTTTAGTGGTGGCCATACGAACTTCATACAAAAAAGTACGAACACCGTAAACGCAATCAATTCACCGATAAGAGTGGCGTTTAAATTCACAACCGCTCCTCCTTAAATAGTAAGCTGTTCAAAAAATAAAATTAAAGTACGAACAACAATACCATAGCGATACCAACACCAATCATTGCTACAGCATCGATTAGACCAGCAAGGATAAACATTTTAACTTGTAGCGAAGGTGCAAGCTCAGGTTGACGCGCACATGCTTCAAGGAATTTACCGCCCATGTTACCAAAACCAACTGCTGTACCGATTGCACCGAAGCCAATTAGTAAAGCTACTGCGATGTACTTAAGACCTAATACTAGTTCCATTTTTTTCTCCAAAGTTTCAATTGTAATTAAAGTTAAATATTAAAGGTAAAGATTATAAATTAGTGATTATCTGAACTTGCCATGCTTAGGTAAACAATGGTCAGCATCATAAATAAGAATGCTTGCAGTGTAATAACTAAGATATGGAATACTGCCCATACAAAGTGCAGTGGTAACTGCATAAAACCAATTGCGCCAATCAAGATGAAAATCAATTCACCTGCATACAAGTTACCAAATAAACGTAGTGCTAACGAAAATGGCTTAGAAACCAATGCGATAAGCTCAAGTAACAAGTTGAAAGGAATCAATAAAATTTGCACAAACACGTTATTAGAGCTAAACGGGTGAAGCGTTAGTTCTTTAATAAAGCCGCCAATGCCTTTGATTTTTATTGCAAAACCAACCATTAAAATAAATACACCCAGCGCAAGTGCAGAGGTCATATTAATATCGGTAGTCGGTACAATTTTCATGTACACGTCGTGTGAGTCCATACCGAATGCTGTTTCACCAACGAAACCTGCAAATGATGGTAAAAAGTCAACCGGGATTAAGTCCATTAAGTTCATTAAGAACACCCAAACGAATATCGTTAGGGCTAATGGCGCAATAAGCTTACTTTTACCGTGGAAGGTATCGCGTACGTTGTCGCCAACGAACTCAACGATAATTTCAATAAAACACTGAAATTTTCCTGGTACACCAAGTGTTGATTTTTTTGCGGCACTACGGAAGATCCATAAAAATATTAGACCTAATCCGATAGACCATGCGAGGGTATCCACATGCCATGTCCAGAATCCACTATCCGCACATGCTTTATTGAAGGCTAAACCGGCATCGGTCGAACACATCTTCGCATTGGTCAAGTGGTGCTGAATATGGCTAGATAGAGTAACTTCTTCTGCAGCCATGTTATATCCCAAAGTTAATGTTTAAAAAAAACGGGTGCAAACAATCCAGTAAACAACACCAACACATAAGCACTAAAAAAAGGCAGTAACACTACCGGGTAAAGCTTTAGTATTAGCGCGAACAATATGATTGTTAGCATAAATTTTAGTCCGTTGCCGCGTTTTAACGAGGCATACGCTTGATTTGCTTTACTCGCACCCATATATCTGAATGCGTAGAGGGCAAATACTAAGTGGGGGAGTACTGCTACGGTGCCTCCAGCAAATGCTGATAGCCCGGCATTTATTCCCCAACCTAAAAAAATAATTACTGTAGTAACTAACGCTACTACTCCCTGCAGAAGAATTAATTTCAATGCGGCAAGCCTATACGGTCTTGCTAACTTATTCGTCACGTTTAGTTAACCTTAATGGCGTTCTAATTGTCAGGGTATGAAAACTGGCGAAATTATACTTAATCCTGCCAGTTTTGCAACTTGAGTAGCTGTATTGTGGTGTAAAATAACGACAATTGTCTCATTTTAGACATGTTATTTATTAATGCTGGGAATAGTCTTGGTTGATACGGTTTAAAATGCCATCTAATTCATCAAGGTTTGTGTAAGAAATAACCAACTTACCTTTGCCTTTTTTGTTATAGTTTATTTCTACTTTGGCACCTATGTTTTCAGCGAGTTGTTGCTCTAACTGTTTAACATCTGGATCTTTTTCTGTTGCTTCTTTAGCGGCTACAGGCTCTAAAATTGAACGTACAAGCTTTTCGGTTTCTCGCACTGTAAGTGCTTTAGCCACAGCTAAACGCGCCGCATCAGATTGCGTATCTCCCTCAAGCGCTAATAAACAACGAGCGTGGCCCATTTCAATATCGCCGTGTTCTAACAATGTTTTTACGTCATTATTTAAATTATTTAAACGCAATAAATTAGTCACTGTAGTACGAGATTTACCAACGGCATCGGCTACTTGTTGATGCGTTAATTCAAACTCATTTAGTAAACGGTTTAAAGCAACCGCTTCTTCCATGGCATTTAAATCTTCACGCTGAATATTTTCTATTAAAGCAATAGCAACCGCAGCTTCATCGGGTACATCTTTAATAATACAAGGTACAGTATCAAGCTTAGCAATTTGCGCTGCACGCCAACGACGTTCACCGGCAATAATTTCATAGCTATTTTGAGCAATAGGGCGCACTACAATTGGCTGAATAATGCCTTGCGCACGAATTGAACTAGCTAACTCTTCTAATGCTTCTTCCGACATATCTTTACGCGGTTGATATTTACCCGAGTGTAAAAATTCGATCGGTAATTTTTGTAATTCGCTTTGTTGAGATTGCGTTACATTGTGCATAATGTCAGTTGTATTTGACGAATTTTGCTCATTGCTACTTGTTGGTGCAGGTTTTGATGAACTTAACAGCGCATCGAGTCCTCGGCCTAAACCTCTTTTTTTAGCAGACATATTATTTTTTTACCTCAAAGTTAGGCGACAACTGGCGTTGTTTTTTCTTTTCTGCGTAACATTTCACCAGCCAGTGCTAAATATGCTTTAGCACCACTTGATGCCCGGTCATAATACATCGCTGGTGCACCAAAACTTGGTGCCTCGGCTAAGCGAACATTACGCGGGATCACTGTGCGGTAAACTTTATCGCCAAAATGTTGTTTTAATTGTTCTGATACATCATTAGCTAATCGATTACGCGGATCGTACATAGTACGAAGTATGCCTTCAATTTGTAGCTTAGGATTAACTAACTTGGCAAGTTGCGTAATGGTGTCCATTAATGCGGTTAAACCTTCTAACGCATAATATTCACATTGCATAGGGACTAAAATAGAGTCGGCTGCAGCCATGGCATTTACTGTTAACATATTTAAAGAAGGAGGGCAGTCAATAAAAATGAATTCATATTGGTCTTGAATTTTTTCCAGCGCATTACGCAAACGTACTTCGCGGGCAAATAATTCCATTAATTTTACTTCTGCAGCGGTTACATCACCATTTGCAGCAATCATATGATATTCACCAGAGGTTTCTTTAATTATAACCTCTTCAATTGGCTTGTTTTCTATCAGCAAATCGTAAATAGTTGGCACGTCGCCATACTTATCTACGCCACTACCCATAGTGGCATTACCTTGCGGATCGAGATCAATTAACAACACTTTTCGTTTTGTTGCAGCCATAGATGCAGCGAGGTTAACAGCGGTTGTAGTTTTACCTACACCACCTTTTTGATTTGCTAATGCGATGACTTTTGCCACAGTGTCTCTGATCCCTAGTCTTTAGAAAGAATAATTAAATGTCGTTGTGCATCTAAATTAGGTACTTCTAATGCAATTTTTTGCTCAAACTTAACGCCAGTCGGTAATGACTCTAGCTCTTCGCTAGGGAACACACCTTTAAGGGCAATAAATTTTCCTGAATGATCAATTAAGTGTCCACACCAGTCAACCATATCTTGCAATGAAGCAAATGCGCGACTGAGTACACCATCTAATTTAACACTTGGCTGATATTCTTCAACTCTTGACTGCACCGGAGTGACGTTATCAAGTCCTAGCTCATGTTTAACATGCATTAAAAAACGTACACGTTTACCTAAACTATCAAGTAACACAAAATGAGTGTTAGGTAATGCAATCGCTAATACAATACCAGGTAAGCCAGGGCCAGTTCCTACATCAATATAATGATGACCGGGTAAATGAGGTGCAACAACTAAGCTGTCCATTATGTGCTTAACCATCATTTCTTCAGGTAAGCGTACTGAGGTTAAATTATAAGCTTTGTTCCACTTAGTTAATAACTCAACGTAACGAACCAGCTGTTGCTGTTGTTTTTCGGTTAGCGCAATATTAGTTTGCGCTAACAATGTAGTTAATTGTTGCTGTAACACTAGGTACCCTCGCCGTTATGCAGATTTGCGTAACAAGCCTTGCTTCTTCAGATACACCAATAATAACGAAATCGCCGCTGGGGTGATACCAGAAATACGCGAAGCTTGACCAATAGTGTCTGGACGAGCATCAATCAGCTTAGCAACAACCTCATTTGATAAACCCGATACGGTTTTATAATCAAACTCTTTTGGTAAAATTGTTTGCTCATGGCGTAACTGTTTATTGATCTCATCTTGCTGGCGCACAATATAACCAGCGTACTTTGTATGGATCTCAACTTGTTCAAGCGCGGCTTGATTAGTAAATTCAGATCCTAAGCCGTCAATAGCCATTAGATCGTTATAACGAATTTCAGGACGACGTAATAATTCCTCTAAACTAGCTTCACGCGTTAATGGCGTTTTTAGCAATGCATTAACTTGATCTATCATAGTATGATCTTTGTGGATCCAGGTATCTTTAATACGCTGTTTCTCTTTAGCGATCACTTCCATTTTTTCGTTATATGCCTGCCAACGTTCGTCATTCACTAAGCCTAATTCGCGGCCTTTTTCAGTTAAACGAATATCGGCATTATCTTCACGTAATAATAAACGGTATTCAGCACGGCTAGTAAACATACGATAAGGTTCTTTCGTTCCCAAAGTAGTTAAGTCGTCAATAAGTACACCCACATAAGCTTCGTCACGACGTGGAGTCCAAGACTCTTTACCCTGAACTTTTAAAGCAGCATTCATACCTGCAATTAAACCTTGAGCACCCGCTTCTTCATAACCGGTAGTACCATTTATTTGGCCCGCAAAAAATAAGCCATCAATAAATTTAGTTTCTAATGAACGTTTTAAATCGCGCGGATCAAAAAAGTCATATTCAATAGCATAACCAGGACGACAAATATGAGCATTTTCAAAGCCAGTAATAGATTGCACAATTTCAATTTGCACATCAAACGGTAAACTGGTCGAAATACCATTTGGGTATAACTCATATGATGTTAAACCTTCTGGCTCAACAAAAATTTGATGTTTATCTTTATCAGCAAAACGAACAATTTTATCTTCAATAGAAGGGCAGTAGCGCGGGCCTATGCCTTCAATAACACCACCATACATTGGCGAGCGATGTAAGTTTTTACGAATAACATCATGGGTCTTTTCATTAGTAAAGGTGATGTAACACGGTATTTGTTGTGGGTGATCACTTGGTTTACCCATAAATGAAAATACCGGTATAGGCGTATCACCTGCTTGTTCTTGCATTTTACTAAAATCAACAGTACGGGCATCAATACGTGGTGGAGTACCGGTTTTTAAACGATCCACTCTAAAAGGTAATTCACGTAAACGATCAGCCAATGCAATTGAAGGAGGATCGCCTGCACGACCACCTTTAAAGTTTTCTAAACCTATATGTATTTGGCCACCTAAAAAAGTACCTACGGTTAGCACAACACTTGGAGCACTAAAACGTAAACCCATTTGGGTAACCACACCAGTAACACGATCGTTTTCAACAATAAGATCATCACACGATTGTTGAAAAATCTTTAAGTTATCTTGGTTTTGCAATGTTGTTTGAATTGCCGCTTTGTACAAAGCGCGATCAGCCTGTGCTCGGGTTGCACGAACGGCTGGGCCTTTTGAAGAATTAAGTGTGCGAAATTGGATCCCGCCTTTGTCAATGGCCTGTGCCATTGCACCACCTAGAGCGTCAATTTCTTTAACTAAGTGACCTTTGCCAATGCCACCAATTGCTGGGTTACATGACATTTGACCAAGGGTATCCATATTGTGAGTTAGCAGCAGGGTATTCATCCCCATACGTGCGGCTGCCAATGCGGCTTCAGTGCCAGCATGTCCACCACCTACTACGATAACGTCAAAATTTTCGTGAAAAATCATTAATGGGATCCTACTTAAATCAAACCAGTAAACTTCAAAAGGGAGCGTATTCTACCTAGAATTTAGCAGAAGATAAATGATTAACAGCGGTCAAGATCTAAGTGTGTGATCTCTAATAATATAAAGGATCTTTTAAAAAGATCTTTTATTACTATTACTACTACTGAAGCACTTTTCTGTTGATAAGGTTTAGATCTTTATTTAAAACATGCGATTAGATCAGATCTAAAGTTGTGAACATGATCGGATCATCCAGCGAATAAGCTCTGATCAAAAAGGCACTTTATGCACAGGGCAATATCAACCGGATCTTATCCAATGGATAAGCATAGCTATAAATGCAGTTTAATCAGTGTTTATCCACAAAAACTATTAAATTATTAGTAAATTGTGGGTAACTTTAATTTGGTTTTTTAGCTTGATCTATTAATTTAAGCCTGTTTTAGCTAGCCAAGAGTCAAGCCAGGCCAGTGCAGTATCCTCTGGTAGCGCTTCATCAAGAATATTAAGATCTAAGCGTTCGGCTACTCTAAGTGCACCTTTTTGTGCTAATAACTCATCTATATTGCGCCCAGCAAGGTTATAAGTATCGTAACTGGTATCGCCTAAACCAATGACTGAGTATTTTATATTAGATAAATCATCAGCTTGTATTAAATCGTCAATAAAGCTAATCAGATTTTCAGGGTAATCCCCTGCACCATAAGTGGATGTACATATTAACCAAATAGTATTTTGCTGATCTATATCGTTAAATGCTGGCTGTTCATGTAGTTGCGTACTAATACCTTGAGCATTAAGTTGATCAGCTAATTGTTCTGCAACATATTCAGCGGATCCCATTTGGCTGCCAATAATAATATTTACTGCACTCATTAATTTTTGTGATCACATGGCTTTTAATTGCCGCTTATAATAACTGAGTTTGTATAACAGTAAAGTTAAGAGTGCTTTTTTGTATAACTATTTTAGCTGTAATTTTAGCCTTGGTTATTTATAACGACTCAAGTTGTTGATTAAATAGGGTTTAACAAATAATCTTTAAATGTAATCTTCTGATCAAGTTGTTGGTAACAGTGGGGAAAGCTCTGTTTAAAGCCACTTTTTTATTTATGATTGATCGCTAAGTTATTGATTTAAAGAATATGAAAATGCTTAAATAGAGCTTAT
This sequence comes from Pseudoalteromonas sp. MIP2626, assembly GCF_013414205.1. Lineage (NCBI taxonomy): Bacteria > Pseudomonadati > Pseudomonadota > Gammaproteobacteria > Alteromonadales > Pseudoalteromonadaceae > Pseudoalteromonas > Pseudoalteromonas sp. MIP2626. Next base: position 39,176 of record NZ_JAATTW010000019.1, on the reverse strand, counting down.
TAAGCAATAATATATACCCTGATCATAATGTGGATAGAATGCCTGTTGATAAGTGCTATTTAGATCATAAAATAAATTTAAATGAGATCAAATAAAGCTGATCTTTTTATTAAATGAGTCAATTAACAGTAAATAGTTAGTTTTAATGGCGGATCTAGGATATTTACTTAGTTAAATACGGAAATTTAAGTCTCTATAAAAGGTAATAAAGGCTAATTGTGGATAACTGATCTGAGATTATTTATTTTTTCAGCGCAGATCATCATTAATTTTAGCTAACTTGGCCGACCAAAAATATAATTCATGCTTACTTGGTGTTGTGTTGCTCTACTCAATTTTATAAATATGCGTAATTTAGAGTCAATAAAAGCCTAAAATAGGCTCCTATATTGAATGAATTATAAACATATATTGCAGTTCTTAAGCTTAATTAAGGCTATTTTAATAGGAAGTATTACCATAATAGCCACCGTAAAATTGATCCACTGCAGTTAAAATAGCAGTCTGTTTTGTAAAAAACAGACTGCGTTAATGCTATAAATTAGCCGTTTTATAGCTATTAAAGTGGCATTATTTTTAGTTAATAACGACATTACTCTAACAAATAAAGACTGGCCAGCTCTTATCAGGCATTAATATTAGCGCAATAAAGCTGTTTTTAGGGAGGAAATAGGTAGTGAAAGCAGGGGATTTTGACAATAAAAAAGAGCCTCTAGGGCTCTTTAAAATATATTAGGCAACTTATTTACCAATACAAAACGAGCTAAATATTTTTCCAAGTAGGTCATCTGAGGTGAATTCACCGGTAATTTCGTTTAGATATTGCTGGGTTAAACGCAATTCTTCGGCGAGTATTTCGCCCGCTATATGCATTTCTAACTGAGCTTTACCTGTATCTAAGTGGTACGCTGCATGCTCAAGCGCATCAAGGTGGCGACGACGTGCCATAAAGCCGCCTTCTGTTGCACCATCAAAACCAATACAGGCTTTTAAATGCTCGCGAACCAGCTCAATACCGTCGGCATTTTTAGCACTTAAACTGATGACCGGGTATTGCTGATTTTGCTCCATACCAACAACATCGCCCGATAAATCGGCTTTATTTCTAATCACTGTAACCCCTAATCCAACGGGTAATTTAGCCATAAATTCTGGCCAAATTTTATGGGGATCAGTATCAATAGTGTCGGTTCCATCAAGCATAAACAGCACTCGGTCGGCTTGGTTTATTTCATCCCATGCGCGCTCAATACCTATTTGTTCTACTAAATCAGGGCTTTCACGCAGACCTGCTGTGTCTATAATATGCAGTGGCATGCCATCTATATGTATATGTTCACGTAGTACGTCACGTGTAGTGCCGGCAATTTCGGTTACAATAGCGGCTTCTCGCCCAGCAAGGGCATTTAATAAGCTTGATTTACCCGCATTAGGGCGACCGGCAATAACAACCCGCATACCTTCGCGCATTATGCTGCCTTGCTTAGCTTGATCGGTTACCGTATTGAGCTGGGCAATAATGGCATCTAAATCGCCAGAAACTTTACCGTCAGATAAAAAATCGATTTCTTCATCGGGAAAATCAATTGCGGCTTCTACGTACATACGCAAGTGAATTACTTTTTCTACAAGTGTTTCTATGTGCTTAGAAAATTCACCTTGGAGAGACTGTAGGGCACTTTTAGCGGCTTGCTCTGAGGTTGCATTAATTAAATCGGCGATGGCTTCTGCTTGTGTTAAATCAAGCTTGTCATTCATAAATGCACGTTCAGAAAACTCCCCAGGCTTTGCTAAACGAACGCCCTCTATTTTACTAATTTCTTTAAGTAACATATCCAGTACTACAGGACCGCCGTGGCCTTGTAGTTCAAGTACATCTTCACCAGTGAATGAGTTAGGGCCGGCAAAGTAAATGGCAATACCTTGATCAAGTTGCTCGCCAGCAAGGCTTTTAAATGGCACATAATCGGCGTAGCGAACTTTAGGTATTTTACCTACTACTTTTTCGGCAACACTTTTAGCAAGGCTGCCTGAAACGCGAATAATACCAACACCACCACGTCCGGGGGCTGTTGCTTGTGCTGCAATTGTGTCTTGATTGATCATGCTATTAATTTGCCAACAATGAGTAACTTTATGGCGGTATTGTAACCTATGGATTTATTTGTAGCGAATAGCTGTAGTGAAAAACAGGTAATAAAAAAGGCGACCGAAGTCGCCTTTATATAAGTAGGAGCTTAATTAGCCTCTTACTTTAATACCTTTCTTTTCCATGCCGCGGTAGATGATGAGCATCTGGACAATAGAAATAAGGTTAGACACTAACCAGTAAAGAACTAAACCAGATGGGAACCATAAGAAGAACACAGAGAAGATAACCGGCATAAAGGTCATCATTTTTTGCTGCATTGGATCGGTAACCGTCATAGGCTGTAATTTTTGCGTAATAAACATACTGGCGCCAAATAAGATTGGTAACACGTAGTATGGGTCTTTCGCAGAAAGGTCAGTTAGCCAAAAAATAAATTCAGCGTGGCGAAGTTCTGTTGATTCTAAGAACACGTAGAACAAGGCTAAGAAAATAGGCATTTGTAGCAAAATAGGGAAACAGCCACCCATAGGGTTCACTTTTTCTTTTTTGTACATTTCCATTGTGGCTTGGCCGAATTTTTGACGGTCGTCACCAAATTTTTCTTTAAGCGCTGCCATTTTAGGCTGAAGGGCACGCATTTTAGCCATTGAAGTATATTGCGCTTTAGTCAGTGGGTACATTAACGACTTAACGATAATAGTAATGGCAATAATAGCCACACCCCAGTTACCTAAAATACTGTGTAACCACTTTAACAATACAAATAAAGGTTGTGAGATAAACCATAACCAACCGTAATCTACGGTTAAATCTAAATCTGGGTGAATAGCTTCAAGTACATCAGACTCTTTAGGGCCCATATAATAAGTCGCAGTAAGTGTTTGCTCACTACCAGCTTGAATATTAACCGCTTCGTCTTTAACACCAATGATGGCAGCATTACTCTTAGTAATTAAACTATAAAGTGTATTTGACTGATCCTGCATTGGAACCCAAGCACTTACAAAGTAATGTTGAATAAACGCAACATAGCCACCAAGTGTAATTTTATTTAGGTTTTTGTCAGCCATATCTGAAAAACTGTACTTTTCGTACGGGTCATCATCAGTACCGTATGCTGCACCTAAATAGTTTTGATCAACCATGCTGCCTTTGTCTTGTACAGTGCGCTTAACTTGTGTGTAAAGCTGTACTTGAAGTGGCGTGCTAGTGGTGTTGTTAATTGTGTATTCTAAAGCAACATCATATTGACCTTTTTTGAATACATAGGTTTTTGTAAAGTTAACACCATTACTATCAGTAAACTGTAGCGGCACTCTAAGCTCATCACCCGTTAAAGTGTATGACTTTTGCTCTACGTGGTAAGTTGGGCGACCTTGTGCAGAAGCATCAGGACCATTTAAGCCAATTAAACCACTTTGTGAAAAGTATTGTTTACCATCAAACTCACCAAGCAGCATATAAGGTGTTTCACTGCCTTTAGTTTCTTCATATTGAAGTAAGTAAGTTTCAACAATATCACCGCCTCGGGTATCAATTTTAACTTTGAAAACATCTGTTGTAATTTCAATTACAGAGCGTTTTGCTAAAGTTGCTGAGGCAGGTAACGCAGAGTCAGATGAAGTTGGTACATAATCTTCTGATTCTGATGATGTTGGGTTTAATGTTTGTGTGGTGGCACTCGGATCGGCTTTTGGCGTGTTGTAATCAGTATTCCATTCTTGAAATAATAAAAACGACACCAGCATCAGGCCAATGAATAAAAACGTGCGTTGCGATTCCATAACAGCTCTTATTTCTCGTGTTGGTGGTTAATATGGGTTAATTTTTCAGGAACGGGGTCGTTCCCACCTGAATGTAAAGGATGGCATTTTAATATGCGTTTAACTGCTAACCAACTGCCTTTTACTGATCCATGCAAATTAATTGCTTGAATAGCGTAACTAGAGCATGTTGGATTAAAACGACAATGCGGACCTAATAGCGGGCTAATCCACTTTTGATAACCGCGGATAAATAAAACTAAACAATACGTTGGCAAAGCAACAAGTGGTTTAAGTAACCTCATGATATATATGCTCCTACGTAAGTTTAGTAAATAGATACCATGTATTTAAAGACTCAATATGAGATTTCAAATGCATGATTAAAAGGTGAGCTAAAGATACCTTAATTAACCCTGTAATTCTATTGCTATTAGGTCTGTTTATTTGATTTAACTGATTTATTAGGGCGCTTTTTAAAAGGTGGTGGTTTGGGCGCACCCGGTTTGCAGCGCTCATTAATTTTACGCCACAACTTGGTCAGTTGTTTGGTTAATTCTTCATTAGACTGCTCATCAATACCACTTTTAACCATAAGCACAATATCTATATTGTCGATGTTGTGTTTATTTAAACGAAAGCATTCGCGAGCTAAACGTTTAATACGGTTACGTTGACATGCCTTTTTAACTCGTTTTTTAGCAACAGTAAGTCCTAACCGAGGTTGATCTTGGTCATTAGGTTTAGCTAAAAGAGTAAAGAAAGGAGTTGCAGCCCGGGCGGGTTCATTAAATATGCGAGAGTAATGCGAGGGAGTTAACAGACGTAACTCCCTGCCAAAGTTAAAGTCTTCCACTTATAAATTAAGCAGAAAGAACTTTACGGCCTTTAGCGCGGCGACGAGCTAATACTTTACGGCCATTTACAGTTGCCATGCGAGCACGGAAACCGTGAGCACGTTTGCGTTTTAAAACGCTTGGTTGAAAAGTTCTTTTCATAACAATCTCTTCCGATCGGTTAAAGTTAAAACATCCTATGCAGGTCGCGATCCTGGCACAGGTGCCATTGCGAGCGCGAGATATTATAGATGAAGTGTATTAAAGTCAATCATAATTACGCACTACCCTTAGAGTATACCAGCTATTTAATGTAGATCATAAAGAGTGATCTATTAGGATCATCATTAATAAGAAGTTTTCCACAGCCCCTGTATAAAAAGTGAATAAAAGCAGGGGAAAACTAAATTAGATCGCAGATTTGTTTCGCGATCCAGAGCTAATTTTGTTATGATCTATGCTCAGGCTTTAAAATTAAACTTGTATTAAATCATTGTGTTAAGTGTTTTATACCGTGATATCAACAATTTTATAAAAATCAGTCTTTTACTTGTGGATAAAGTGTCTTCATAATAGCCGGTCTTGGGTCGCTTATTGGGCCATTTAAACGCATTACAGAGGTGATTTTTAATCATTAATGATGTGCGGGAATAAAAATTATATCTCTGGGAGTTTGACTGTGTATCTGTCGGTTTGGCAAAGTTGTTTATATGTATTGCAAGATGAATTGCCTTCGCAGCAGTTCAGTATGTGGGTGCGACCACTACAAGCAGAAAGTACCGAAGATACCTTGACGATTTATGCACCTAATCGCTTTGTACTAGATTGGGTAAGAGAAAAATACCTAAATAGAATTAATGAATTATTAGTAGAGATTTGTGGTGTTGAAGCTCCAGAGCTACGTTTTGATGTAGGCAGTAAGCCTTTATTAAATGCACAGCCTGTATCTGTTGCTGGAACGCAATCGGCGCCAACTACACAAGCCAAACAACAATCACGACAACCAAAACCTGTTGTAGAGCCAGCGCCAAAATCTGAATATAAATCGAATATAAAAGAAAATTATACCTTTGACAGTTTTGTTGAAGGTAAATCAAACCAGTTAGCAAAAGCAGCAGCAACACAAGTTGCAGATAATCCAGGTGCCGCTTTTAACCCTGTATTTATATACGGTGGTACAGGTTTAGGTAAAACGCATTTATTGCATGCTGTAGGTAATGGTATTTTGGCTAATAAGCCAGATGCAAAAATAGTTTATATGCATTCAGAGCGCTTTGTACAAGATATGGTAAAAGCACTGCAAAATAACGCGATTGAAGAATTTAAGCGTTACTATCGTAGTGTTGATGCGCTAATGATTGATGACATTCAATTTTTTGCTAACAAAGAGCGCTCACAAGAAGAGTTTTTTCATACCTTTAATGCGTTATTAGAAGGCAATCAGCAAATAATTTTAACCTCTGACCGTTATCCAAAAGAGATAGAAGGCGTTGAAGACAGACTTAAATCGCGTTTTGGTTGGGGTTTAACTATTGCAATTGAGCCTCCTGAGCTTGAAACACGCGTTGCTATATTGATGAAAAAAGCGCAGCAGAGTAAAATTAATTTACCGCACGAAGTCGCCTTTTTTATTGCTAAAAAATTACGATCTAATGTACGCGAACTAGAAGGTGCGCTTAATCGTGTTATTGCCAATGCTAACTTTACCGGTCGTCCTATATCTATCGACTTTGTAAAAGAAGCGCTACGCGATTTACTTGCCTTACAAGATAAGCTAGTTACCATAGATAACATACAGCGCACTGTGGCAGAGTATTACAGAATTCGTATTTCTGATCTGCTGTCTAAACGCCGTAGTCGCTCTATAGCAAGGCCTCGACAAGTTGCTATGGCATTATCTAAAGAGTTAACCAATCACAGTTTACCTGAGATTGGAGACGCCTTTGGTGGCCGCGATCATACAACTGTATTGCATGCGTGTCGTAAGGTTAAATCACTACGTGATGAAAGCCACGAAATTAAAGAAGATTACCAAAATTTAATAAGAACATTGTCATCTTAAGGCTGACTTTATTATGCAAATAACAATATCAAGACAACAGTTTTTAAAGCCATTAGTGCAAGTATCGGGCGCTATTGAGCGTAAGCATACATTGCCAATTTTATCTAACGTATTGTTAGCAGTAGAAAACGGGCAACTTTCAATGACAGGTACCGACCTTGAAATTGAACTCGTTGCAAGCGTGTTTGTAGGTGATGATATTGCCGATACTAAGTTAACATTACCGGCTAAAAAATTACTCGATATTTGTAAAAGCCTACCAGATGGTTCAGACCTAACGTTAAGCTTACAAGAGCATCAGTTATTACTAACCAGCGGTAAAAGTCGTTTTTCGTTAACGACCTTAGCCGCCGAAGACTTTCCTAATTTAGAACAGTGGGATGGCGAAGTTGAGTTTCAACTAACGCGTTTAGAGCTGCGAAAATTACTAGAAAGCACGCATTTTTCGATGGCGAATCAAGACGTACGTTACTATTTAAATGGTATGTCGTTTGAAGTAGACAATACTGACATTAAAACAGTGGCCACTGATGGACATCGCTTAGCTATTGCACAAAAGCAATTAAAGCAATCGCTTAATACGCAGCGTCAGCTAATTATACCTCGTAAAGGGGTGCAAGAAATTATGCGCCTTATGGTAGCCGACGAAGAACTAGTCACTATTCAGTTTGGTGCTAATCATATTCGTATTATCGATATAGAGTTTACCTTTACTAGTAAGTTAGTTGATGGACGCTTTCCTGATTACCGCCGTGTGTTACCTCGTGGTGGCGATAAAGTCATTACTGCTAATCGCGAATGGTTACGTAGTGCGTTTCAGCGAGTCTCTATTTTATCTAACGAAAAGTTTAGAGGTGTGCGTTTAAACTTATCCAATGGTTTGTTAAAAATCACTGCTAATAACCCTGAGCAAGAACAAGCTGAGGAAGTAGTAGAGGTTGGTTACGAAGGCGCCGACCTAGAAATAGGCTTTAACGTTTCTTATGTACTTGATGTATTAAACACATTAAAAACAGAAGATGTACTGTTTACATTGGCCGATTCAAACAGCAGCGCACTAATTGAAGGTGCAGGCGATGAAGAAGCAATGTACGTAGTTATGCCTATGCGTTTATAAGACTATAAGTACCCAATGAGCTTAAGTCATTTGAGCCTCAAATATTTTCGTAATATTGAGGCGCTGACGCTAGAACCAGTTAACGGCGTTAATATAATTTATGGTGAAAACGGCAGCGGAAAAACCAGCCTTTTAGAAGCTATTTATTACCTTTCACACGGCAAATCTTTTAGAACATCAAAGCATAAAAGTATTATTGCGCATCAGCAAGAGCAGTTTGTAATTCATGGCCGTAAAGCTATACACGACTTATCTATTCCTATTGGTATTAGTAAAACCCAAGCGGGCGAAACGAATTTAAAAATTCAAGGTAAGGCGAGCCGAAAAATATCAGAACTTGCACAGCTTATGCCGGTACAAATAATTACTCCAGAGAGTTACTCGTTATTTTTTGGTGGGCCTAAAGAGCGCAGAAAGTTTTTAGATTTAGGTTTGTTCCACGTGGAACATGAGTTTTTCTTTTTATGGCAATCGTTCAATAAAGTGTTAAAACAACGAAATGCGCTACTAAAAAGTAAGCCAAAGAATTATTTTGACCAAATTAAGTTTTGGGACAAAGAATTTGTTAGACTGGCTGAGCAAATAAATAAATTAAGAATGGCGTATATAAGTAGGTTTAAGCAGCAGTTTTTTGATAAAATGTGTGCAGAATTAACGCTAATACGCGATTTAGAAATAAGCTTTAATGCCGGCTGGAAAGAGAGCGAATCTCTTAGCGATGCATTAGAGTTAAACTTTGAGCGAGATGCTCGCCAAGGTTTTACTAGTAAAGGGCCTCATAAGGCTGATTTTAGTTTTAGTGTCGCTGGCAGTAGCGTTGAGAATATTTTCTCTCGTGGACAATTAAAGCTATTACTTTATGCGTTAAAAGTAACGCAAAATAGTTTAATTGAGTCAGAGACAGATAAGCAATCTATATTGCTAATAGATGATTTACCTTCAGAGTTAAGCGAAGATACAAAAGAGAAAGTGGGGCAACTATTAGCTCACTGCAGTTCTCAAATTTTTATATCTTCAATTTTGTCTGAAAGTATTTCTGCTGTGGTGGAACCCATGCAACGAGAACTGCAAATGTTCCACGTGAAACATGGCAACCTAATAACAAGATAAGTGGGATTAACCATGTCTGAGAATTATGACTCGTCGAGTATAAAAGTACTTAAAGGATTAGACGCAGTAAGAAAGCGTCCTGGAATGTATATAGGGGACACCGATGATGGCACGGGCTTACACCATATGGTGTTTGAGGTCGTCGATAACTCTATAGATGAAGCCTTAGCAGGTCATTGTGATGATATTTTTGTAACGATTCACTTAGATGGTTCGGTATCTGTACGAGATAACGGCCGTGGTATCCCAACTTCAATTCATGAAGAAGAAGGTGTATCTGCAGCCGAAGTAATCATGACGGTACTGCATGCCGGTGGTAAGTTTGATGATAACTCTTATAAAGTTTCAGGTGGCTTACACGGTGTTGGTGTATCGGTTGTTAACGCATTATCAGAAAAGCTTAAATTAACAATTCGCCGTGAAGGTAAACTTCATGAGCAAACATACTCTCATGGTGTACCAGATGCGCCATTAGCCGTAATTGGCGACGCAGACACAACTGGTACAGAGTTACGTTTTTGGCCAAGTGATCAAACATTTACTAACTTAGATTTTCATTACGACATTTTAGCTAAGCGCTTACGCGAGCTTTCATTTTTAAACTCTGGCGTAAGCATTATTTTAAATGATGAGCGTGAAGAGAATAAAAGTGATCACTTTAAATACGAAGGCGGTATCAGAGCGTTTGTAGAGTATTTAAACCGTAATAAAACACCTATACATAAAGGTGTATTCCACTTTACACATACGCGTGAAGAAGATGGTATTGTTGTTGAAGTGTCAATGCAGTGGAATGATGCTTATCAAGAAAACATATACTGTTTTACAAATAACATCCCACAACGTGATGGTGGTACTCACTTAGCCGGTTTTAGATCTGCGCTAACACGTACACTTAACAACTATATGGAAAAAGAAGGCTTTAACAAAAAAGCTAAAACAACCAGTAATGCAACGGGTGATGACGCTCGTGAAGGCTTAACTGCTGTTGTAAGTGTTAAAGTACCAGATCCTAAGTTTTCATCACAAACTAAAGACAAGCTAGTTTCGAGCGAAGTTAAGTCTGCGGTTGAACAAGCAATGGCTGAAAAATTCACTGAGTTTTTATTAGAACACCCAACAGATGCCAAAATTGTTGTAGGTAAGATAATAGATGCGTCACGTGCGCGTGAAGCTGCACGTAAAGCACGTGAAATGACACGTCGTAAAGGTGCAATGGACTTAGCCGGTTTACCTGGTAAGTTAGCCGATTGCCAAGAAAAAGATCCAGCACAATCAGAACTATACATAGTGGAAGGAGACTCTGCTGGCGGATCAGCCAAGCAGGGACGTAACCGTAAAAACCAAGCTATTCTTCCGCTTAAAGGTAAAATATTAAACGTTGAAAAAGCACGTTTTGATAAAATGCTTTCATCACAAGAAGTAGCAACACTCATTACGGCATTAGGTTGTGGTATTGGTCGTGATGAATATAATCCTGAAAAACTGCGCTATCACCGTATCATTATCATGACGGATGCTGACGTGGATGGTTCGCACATTCGTACCTTATTACTTACGTTCTTTTATCGCCAAATGCCTGAAATTGTTGAGCGCGGATATATTTATATTGCACAACCACCACTTTATAAAGTGAAAAAAGGTAAGCAAGAGCGTTATATTAAAGATGATCCAGCACTAGTTGAATACCTAACAACACTTGCTTTAAATAATGCAACTTTGTACACCAGTACAGATGCAAGCGGTATTGAAGGCGAAGCACTAGAAAAAATTGTTCACGATTATCAAAATACCGTTAAGGTAATTGAGCGTCTAAAACGTAAGTTTCCTAATACTGTAATGAACCGTCTTATTTACCAAAGTGAACTGAAAAAAGAAGATCTTTCAGATGAAGCTAAAGTAATAGCATGGACTAAAGAATTAGTTGATGACTTAATTGATCGTGATGAAGATGCTACTATTTTCCAAGCTGCAACAGAGCACGATACTGAGCGCAATTTATACTACCCAGTAGTGAAAATTCGTCAGCACGGTGTAGATAAAGCGCACGTACTTCATTATGATTTTATAGCTTCACGCGATTATCAGCGCATTGCTGTTACTGGTGTAAACATTGCAAATATCATTACCGAAGGCGCTTATATTCAACGCGGTGAGAAAACACAACCTGTTGATAACTTTGTGGATGCTTTAGAATGGCTAATTGCTGAATCTAAGCGTGGCCTCTATATACAGCGCTATAAAGGGTTGGGCGAAATGAACCCAAGTCAGCTGTGGGAAACTACAATGGATCCCGATGCACGTCGTATGCTACAAGTAACCGTTGAAGATGCAGTAGCTGCCGATCAGTTATTTGCAACGCTAATGGGTGACCAAGTAGAACCTCGTCGCGAGTTTATAGAACAGAACGCGCTACGCGTAGTTAACCTAGACGTATAATTAGTAATACTACTCACAAAAAAGGAGCCAATGGCTCCTTTTTTATTTTTTCAATTGCACAAACTGCTTAAAACCTGCGTGTGCACAAGGTATACTGAGGGTAATTTTCACGCTACTTCTCAGATAGTAAAAAGCCAAATATGCAAAAATATGACGTTAAAACCTTTCAAGGTTTGATCCTGGCTTTACAGGATTATTGGGCGCAGCAAGGCTGCGTTATTATTCAACCACTTGATATGGAAGTGGGAGCTGGGACATTCCACCCGCAAACATTTTTAAAATCGATTGGCCCAGAGCCAATGTCGAGTGCATACGTACAACCGTGTCGACGACCTACCGATGGCCGTTACGGCGAAAACCCAAACCGCTTACAGCATTATTACCAGTTTCAGGTTGTGCTAAAGCCTTCGCCAGATAATATTCAAGAGCTTTATTTAGGCTCTTTAGCGGCCGTAGGCATAGATACCTTAACAGACGAAGTGCGCTTTGTTGAAGACAACTGGGAATCACCTACCTTAGGTGCGTGGGGCCTAGGTTGGGAAATTTGGTTAAACGGCATGGAAGTAACCCAGTTTACCTACTTTCAACAAGTGGGCGGCATTGAGTGCTCACCGGTAACTGGCGAAATCACTTACGGCCTAGAGCGTTTAGCCATGTATATTCAGGGCGTAGACAGTATTTACGACCTAGTTTGGGCTGATGGCCCGCTTGGGCGAGTAACTTACGGCGATGTGTTTCATCAAAATGAAGTAGAACAATCTACTTATAACTTTGAGCACGCCAACGTAGAAGATCTATTTGCTCAGTTTGATAAATGTGAAGCAGAGAGCCAAAAGTTAATTGAAGCAAATTTACCGTTACCGGCTTATGAGCAAGTAATGAAGGCATCGCATGCATTTAACTTATTAGACGCGCGCCACGCAATTTCGGTAACCGAACGCCAACGTTACATACTACGCGTTCGTGCTTTATCAAAAGCGTGTGCACAAAGTTATTATGATAAACGTGAAGCGCTTGGTTTCCCGCTGTGTAAGGATAAGTAGGCATGTCAGCACAAAACTTATTAGTAGAAATTGGCACCGAAGAGTTGCCACCAAAAGCGCTGCGTAAATTAGCAGAAGCATTTGCTGCAAACTTAACTGCAGAACTAGAGACATTAGAATTAGCGCATCAAGGCGTAAGCTGGTATGCATCACCACGTCGTTTAGGCCTTCGCGTAATAGCGCTTGATGCAAAACAACAAGATAAAGAAGTAGAAAAACGCGGCCCAGCAATTAAGGCAGCGTTTGATGCAGATGGCAATCCTACTAAAGCTGCAATGGGTTGGGCACGTGGTTGTGGTATTGAAGTAAAAGATGCGCAAACACTTGAAACCGACAAAGGCGCGTGGTTGCTGCACCTTGCTAAAGTAGCAGGGCAAGAAACTAAAACGCTGATGGTCGACGTTATTAATAAAGCGCTGGCTAAATTACCAATTCCTAAGCCAATGCGTTGGGGCGCGAATAAAACACAATTTATTCGTCCAGTGCATACGGTAACTATTTTATTGGGTGATGAGTTAGTAACAGGTGAAGTGCTGGGTAAGCAGGTAAGTAACCAGCTTCAAGGACATCGCTTTCATCATCCTGAAAAAATTACCATTAACCATGCTGATGACGTTTTTGATGTTTTAAAATCAGCCTACGTTATTGCCGATTACGAGCAGCGTAAAGCGCAAATTCGAGCGCAAATAGAAGCTGCAGCAAAAGCAATAAATGCGGTTGTAGCCATGGATGAAGATTTACTTGAAGAAGTAACATCACTGGTAGAATGGCCAGTAACATTAACGGCTACATTTGAAGAAGAGTTTTTGGCAGTACCGGCCGAAGCGCTTATTTACACGATGAAAGACGATCAAAAATACTTTCCGCTTTTAGATCAAAACGGCAAACTTTTAAATAAGTTTTTGTTTGTGTCTAACATAGAAAGTAAAGATCCTAGCGTAGTGATTTCGGGTAACGAAAAAGTAGTGCGTCCTCGATTAGCCGATGCGCAATTCTTTTTTGAAAGCGATAAAAAGAAAACACTAGAAAGCCGTTTAGAATCTCTCGATAGCGTATTGTTTCAAAAACAGTTAGGTACACTTAAAGACAAGTCTGCGCGTATTAGCGAGCTTGCCGGTTATATTGCCCAGCAACTTGGTGCAGATAAAGAGCTAGCACAACGTGCTGGTTTATTGAGTAAAACTGACTTAATGACCGAAATGGTGATGGAATTTACCGACATCCAAGGTGTTATGGGAATGCATTACGCACGTTTTGACGGCGAAGCTGAAGATGTAGCACTAGCGCAGAATGAGCAATATATGCCACGCTTTGCAGGCGACAGCTTACCTACCAACTTAATTAGTTGCGCAGTAGCGATTGCCGATAAGTTTGATACCTTAGTGGGTATTTTTGGCATAGGCCAAGCGCCAAAAGGCGACAAAGACCCGTTTGCTTTACGTCGTGCTGCTATTGGTGCACTGCGCATCATGGTAGAAAAAGAGCTACCGCTTGATATTTTAGACCTAGTTGCTAAATCGCAAACCTTGTTTGGCGATAAGCTAACTAATCTGAATGTATCAACCGATGTGTTTGAGTTTATGTTAGGGCGTTTCCGTGCTTGGTATCAAGACGAAGGAATAGAAGTAGATGTGATTCAAGCTGTGCTTGCACGTCGTCCGACTAAACCTGTTGATTTTGATCGCCGTGTTAAAGCAGTAAGCCACTTTCGCACATTAGACGCAGCAGAAGCGCTTGCAGCCGCTAATAAGCGCGTAAGTAATATACTTGCTAAAAACGACATTACCAGCGAAGGTAATGTAGATGAAAGTTTACTAACCGACGACGCTGAAAAAGTACTTGCGGCACAAGTAGCAAAATTTGCTACTGAACTTGCACCACTTTACGCCAGTGGTAATTACCAAGAAGCATTAAGCCAATTGGCTGGTATTCGTCAAAGTGTTGATAGCTTTTTTGATAACGTGATGGTTATGGCCGACGACGAAGCAGTTAAGCAAAATCGTCTGGCGCTTTTAAGTCAGTTAAGCGGATTGTTTTTAGGTATTGCAGACATTTCTGTACTACAAAAATAACATTATTCCATAATGTAAAAAGCCAGCGTTTTGCTGGCTTTTTAGTTTTAATTTTGGTGTATTATTAACCTGCATATATAAAGTAAGGATCTCGAATGAAAAGCCCAATAAAACGTATTTTAACCTTAGCACTTGTTAGTTTTTTAACTGCTTGTTCTACGCAAATAACGCTTGATGATGTATTACCACAACAAAAATTAGATCGTACCGTGTATTTAAGGGGCGACTTTACCTTATGGGATGCAGAGCCACAGTACCAATTTACCCAAGTAGCGCGATCGCTGTATCAAGCAGAAGTTAAATTTTCAACGCCTGGTAAAGTATACGAATTTAAAATTGCCGATGCCGACTTTAGTGAAGGTTACAACTGTGGCTACAGCGATACTCAGCCAGCAGGGCAAAAACTAACACTAGGCCAACCTGCAGTTGCCGACTGTAATACTATTTATAATTACTTTAGCTATACGCCCGCAATAAAAGGCACCTACATAGTAAGTATTGATTACAGTAATTACGACAAGCCACAAGTGACGATAACGAAGAAGTAGATTTTCTGTAGGTTGGGTTGAGTGAAACGAAACCCAACCTACGCCAGTTCAAAGCCCTTTCTTCACCACATATCTATACGGTGCTGCTTCTGCATCTTTAGCCACCAGCGTGTGATCCATAAACGTACAAAAGCTCGGAATGTCGCGAGTTGTTGATGGGTCATCAGCGGTTATTAATAACGTTTCACCATCATTCATTTTACGAATAGCAGCGCGTACCATCATCACTGGCTCTGGGCAGCGAAGGCCTATGGCATCTAATTGGTGATCGGGGTTATTAAAGCTCATAATAAATTTGCCTGTTTAGTTAAAGCGATTGCTGCACATTAGGGTTTTACATTTTATAAGTTGTAGAGTTTAGCGCAATTTAAAGCGTTATTTAACTATTTTACTCATATCTAAATTACACACCTTATTTAATCAAAGGGTTTAATCAATAGAGCGTGGCAATAACAGATAATACACCCGATCACAGTATTCCAGTTTTTCAATATAACCATATAAAACAACTAAAAATAAACCAATAAAAAAAGGCGAACTGCATAAAATCAGTTCGCCTTTTTAATCACCAAGATGGTTTTACATGTTTAAACTAATTAGTCTTGAACACGTTCAAATACAGTGGCAATGCCTTGGCCTAAACCAATACACATAGTTGCTAAACCGTATCGTACATTTTTGTCTTCCATTAAGTGAATAAGCGATGTGCTAATACGCGAACCCGAACAGCCTAGTGGGTGTCCAAGTGCGATTGCTCCGCCGTTTAAATTCACTTTTTCGTCAACTACATCCATTAACCCTAAATCTTTCATTACAGGTAATGATTGTGCTGCAAAGGCTTCGTTAAGCTCAACTACGCCTAAGTCATCAATTGTAATACCTGCTTGTGCAAGCGCTTTTTTGCTTGCTGGTACTGGGCCGTAACCCATGATTGATGGATCGCAACCCGCTACTGCCATTGCTTTAATGCGTGCGCGAATTGGTAAGCCAAGTTCTTTTGCTTTTGCTTCGCTCATTACTAACATTGCAGATGCGCCGTCAGAAAGTGCAGAAGAAGTTCCGGCTGTTACCGTACCCGATGCAGGATTAAACACTGGGCGCAGCTTTGATAGGCCTTCTACCGTTGTTTCTGGACGAATTACTTCGTCGTCTTCAACTAAGATAAGTGAACCATCTGCTGCGTGACCTTCCATTGCTAAAATTTCGCGGCGAAAACGTCCCTCAACAGTTGCAGCTTGAGCACGTTGATGTGAGCGGTACGCAAATTCATCTTGCTGCTCACGGCTAATGCCATGCAGTGTTGCTAGGTATTCAGCTGTTAAGCCCATAGAGCCAGCAGCTTGTGCAATGCTTGTTGCTAAACCTGGGTGAAAGTCGTTACCGTGAGTCATAGGTACGTGGCCCATGTGCTCAACACCACCAATTAGGTAAGTGTCACCAGCGCCAGTCATTATTGCGCGTGCTGCGTCATGCAATGCTTGCATTGACGAGCCACATAAACGGTTAACTGTTACTGCTGGTACGCTATGCGGAATACCGGCAAGTAATGCAGCGTTACGTGCAACGTTAAAGCCTTGCTCTAATGTTTGCTGTACACAACCCCAATAAATATCGTCAATTGATGCTGGATCAACTGCTGGGTTGCGATCGAGTAAGCCTTTCATTAAATGTGCGCTTAAGTCTTCGGCACGTTTATTTTTGAATACGCCACCTTTAGAACGACCCATAGGTGTGCGGATACAATCTACAATTACTGGATTATTCATGATATTAACCTTCCACCTTATAGAAAACACGACCTTCTTCGGCCCATTGACGAGTTTGCTCTGATACTTGATAAATCGCACCTAAGTGAGCATATTTGTCGGCAGTTGCCACAAAGTTAGCTAAACCGGTTTGATCTAAGTAACGGAACGCGCCGCCTCTAAATGGAGGGAAACCAACACCGTAAACAAGTGCCATATCAGCTTCTTGTGGTGATGCAACAATGCCTTCTTGTAAACAAAGTAGTACTTCGTTAAGCATTGGGATCATACAACGGTCAATGATTTCTTGTTTATCGAATGCTTTTTCTGCTTCAGTAATTGGCTTAAGCAGCTCAATTGCAGTTTCGTCATGCGATTTTTTAAGACGACCGCGACGATCTGTTTCGTACTTATAAAAACCAGCTTTGTTCTTTTGGCCAAAACGCTTTTCGTTAGCAAAAATAGTCACTGGGTCTTTATCTGCACGCGCCATGCGCTCAGGGAAGCCATCGGCCATTACGCCAGTACAATGAAAAGCGGTATCAATACCTACAACATCAAGTAAGTAAGCCGGACCCATAGGCCAGCCAAATACGTTTTCCATTACTTTATCTACTTTTGCAAAGTTAGCACCTTCAACTACTAATTTACTAAAACCTGCAAAGTAAGGGAATAAAACACGGTTTACAAAAAAGCCAGGGCAATCGTTAACAACAATAGGAGACTTGCCTAATTTAAGCGCGTAATCAACTACGGCGTTAATGGTTTTATCAGAGGTTTTTGCACCACGGATAATTTCTACTAACGGCATTTTTGGTACTGGGTTAAAAAAGTGCATACCACAGAAGTTTTCTGGTTTATCTAACGCTTCTGCTAGCAAATCAATACAAATAGTCGAAGTGTTTGAGGTAAGTACCGTGCCCTCTGGCATGGTCTTCTCAAGCTCTGCAAGTACTGCTTGCTTAACTTTAGGGTTCTCTACTACGGCTTCAACAATAATATCGGCACTTTGTAGATCAGAATCATTAAGGGTCGGTTTAATTTTGCTTAGCGTACCAAGCATTTTTTCCATCGACATATGGCCACGTTTAACTTTTTGGCCAAGTAACTTAGAGGCTTCGCCCATACCTAAGTCAAGTGCATCCTGTTGGATATCTTTCATTATAATAGGTGTACCTTTATAAGCAGACTGGTATGCAATACCGCCGCCCATAATGCCAGCACCTAACACTGCAGATTGTTTAATTTCTACATCGCTTTGTTTGGCAAGTTTACGTGATTTACCTTTAATGTACTGGTCGGCTAGAAATATACCAATTTGCGCGGCAACTTCTGGCGTGCCTGCTAATTTAGCAAAGTTGGCATTTTCGATTGCCATTGCTTCATCACGAGTACAGTTAGCAGCTGCTTTAATGGTTTTTACAGCCATTACAGGTGCAGGATAGTGGCCTTTAGTTTTAGCCATTACCATGCCTTCAGCCATTGCAAAGCTCATGCCTTGCTCAACACGATTTAATTTAAGTGGTTGTAGCTTTACATTGCGTTTTGCTTGCCAATCGAGCTTGCCAGCAATTGCTAATTCAAGTGTTGATACACTTGACTCTATAAGTTTGTCAGCACTAACTACTGCGTCAAAAGCACCTACTTTAAGGGCATCTGCTGCGCGGTTAGTAGAACCTGAGGTAATCCACATCATGGCGTTATCGGCACCAATAATGCGCGGTAAGCGTACTGTGCCACCAAAACCAGGCATTATGCCAAGGGTTACTTCTGGAAGACCCATTTGTGCAGTTTCGCTTGCTACACGATAATCGGTAGCAAGTACCCACTCACAGCCACCGCCAAGTGCTAAGCCATTTACAGCGCTTAGAGTTGGGAATGGTAAGTCTTCGATAGCGTCAAAAACGTCAGTGGCTTCTTTTATCCAAGTTACTAGTTCTGCTTCAGATCTAGTAAATATAGGTAAAAATTCGAATACGTCGGCACCAATAATAAAGTGTTCTTTATCACTGGTAAAAATCATGCCTTTTATATCAGTATTTGCAGCTAATTGTTTTAATGCTGTTGCGCAATCTGAAAGGGTTTGCTGAGATAGTGTGTTTACAGAACCTGTAGCACAAAACTTAAACTCGGCGATGTTTTCCTTTATGAAGCTAACTTCAAAGGAATCGCTTTTATATAACATTATTATTCTCCCTAGTTGACGAACTAAGACTGGTACGATGAGTTGCGATTTAATCAGTGTGCTTGCTTTGAATTAAAAATGCAACGAAAAATTTAACTTGGTTACAAAACAGTTGGTTAAAATATAGCTTGTTTGGTGCTATGGTGGAACAAAAGTTTTTGCTTATTATTTTAATTTTATTATGAAGGCATTATGAAAAAATATTTATTAAATGCTATGGCAGCGGTTTTTATTTTCCCTCTTCACTGCGTTGAGGCAAACATCGATAACGATGCATTTTTAGACGCTGAAAAAAAAGTTCGCTATGGTGATTACCAAGACTTTAAAATGGCTATAAGTAATCTTGATCATCCATTAAAGCCTTATGTTGAAAAAGTATATTGGCAACGACATCCAGATATAAAACACCAAGCAGAAATAGAGGATTACCTCACTATTTATCAGCATACGCCGCTAGAGTGGCCAGTGCGTAAAGCATGGTTAAGCTATTTAGAAAAGCATAATAAAAAAGCAGCGTATATTCGCAATTACCGTAAAACCTCTGATACTGAACTGACTTGTACATATTTAGATTATCAACTTGATTTAGGTGCGCCAGAAAAAGCGATATTTAACCAAGTAACTGATTTATGGACGGTAGGCAAGTCGCAACCTAAAGCGTGCGATGGGCTTTTTTCGTTATGGCGTAAAAAAGGCTATATGAGTAAAGAGGCTGTTTGGCAGCGGGTGACTATGGCGGCAGAAGGCGGTACTCAAAGCCTATTACCTTATTTAAAAACATTACTACCCAGTAATGAAGGTTACTTAGCTGATTTATACTTAAAAGTACGCCGCGATCCAAGTGCTGCAGCCGGATTATACAGATACAAAAATAAGTCGGTTAAAGAAGGGCAAATTGCTCTTTATGGTGTAAAGCGTTTAATTTGGCGCGATAAAGAGCTTGCTTTAAAAGCATGGGAAAAGCTAGAGCAAATATTTACTTACAGCGATGCAGCTAAAGCAGATGTGTATTATACCTTTGCACTGTCGCTTGCTTCCAGCGGACATAAACAAGCAAGCTTTTGGCTAAACAAAGTGCCAAAAGCTCGCCAAGACAGCAAACTAATTCAGTGGCAACTCGGTAATATGCTTAAAACCCAAGACTGGGAGGGTATTGCAGCCTTTTTTACTGGTAAAGATAACTTAAGTCTTGGCCAGCAATACTGGTTAGCGTACAGCTACGCAAAACGTGGTGAGCAACAAAAAGCAGACGCTATTTGGAAAACAGTAGCAGCTAATCGCGATTATTATGGTTTTTTAGCCGCGGCACGATTAGGGTTACCGGTTGATTTAAATAACCAACCTTTAGTTGTTGATCAGGCGCTTGTTAATAAAGTAAAAAATGCCCCGGGCTACAAACGTGCGAAAGCTTTTTATGAGCTTGAGCGCTTTACCTCGGCACGTCGCGAATGGAATTACCTAACAAACACCTCGAGTGACGAAGAAAAGTTAGCTGCTTCAATACTCTCCACAGAGCTGGGTTGGCATGACAGCACTATTTTTACACTGGCAAAAATAAAAGCGTGGGATAACGTAGAGCAGCGTTTTCCGTTTGCGTTTCAAGATGTATTTGAGCGCTACAGTAAGCGCAGTAAAATAGACGTGGCGTGGAGTATTGCCATTGCGCGCCGTGAAAGCTCATTTGCCCCCGATGCACGTTCATCAGCAAATGCGCGAGGGTTAATGCAGTTATTGCCCAGTACTGCCGATTACGTAAATAAAGGCAGTGTGTCGAGCCGCCGCTTATATCAACCACAAACAAATATAAGATTAGGTACGCGCTATTTGCAGTATTTAAAAAAGAAAAACCACGGCAATGAAATATTGGCAACGGCTTCATATAACGCAGGGTATCATCGTATTAAACGCTGGTTACCAGATGAAGCTATTCCAGCAGAGCTATGGATTGAATTGATCCCGTATAGAGAAACTCGCGATTATGTTAAAAACGTATTTGCCTACAGGCAGGTTTATCATACGCGTTTACACCGCGAGGGAAATATACTGGCGCCGCTACTCGAAATGAAAATGGGCGGATAATTAATAAAGGTAAGGGGATGCTAATCAGGTTAGATGTTCCCCTTATTTTGAGCGCTTTGGGTATGGATTATGTGTGTGGTAGACTCAAAGCAAGTTAAATACAACAGATGGGTTTATTATGGATAAATTAGCCGTTTTATACGCCGAACATATTGCAACACTGCAACAACGTACTCGTACAATTTGTGAACGTGAAGGGTTAGAGGGATTAGTTATTCACTCGGGCCAAGCTAAGCGTCAGTTTTTAGATGATATGTATTATCCATTTAAAGTTAATCCACACTTTAAAGCTTGGTTACCAGTACTAGACAATCCACATTGCTGGATTGTGGTAAATGGTAGCGACAAGCCTAAACTTATTTTTTATCGTCCGGTTGATTTTTGGCATAAAGTGCCAGATGAGCCGCGCGATTTTTGGGCTGAGTATTTTGACATTGAATTGTTATTACAGCCCGATCAGGTTGAAAAGCTATTGCCCTACGACAAAGCTAACTACGCTTATGTGGGCGAATACTTAGAAGTAGCACAAGCACTAGGCTTTAGTGTTATGAATCCTGAGCCGGTACTAAATTACTTTCATTACCACCGCGCTTATAAAACCCAATATGAGCTTGAATGTTTACGTAACGCCAACCGTATTGCAGTAGATGGCCACAAAGCTGCCCGCGATACCTTTTTTAATGGTGGCAGTGAGTTTGATATTCAGCAAGCTTACTTAATGGCAACTCGCCAAAGTGAAAACGAAATGCCTTATGGCAACATTGTGGCGCTAAACGAAAACTGCGCCATTTTGCACTACACGCACTTTGAGGCAAAAGCACCGCAGCAACACAACTCATTTTTAATAGATGCAGGCGCTAATTTTAATGGCTATGCGGCAGATATTACCCGTACGTATGACTTTAAAAAACAAGGCGAATTTGCAGAGCTAGTGCAAGCAATGACTGCAGCGCAAATAGAGTTAGGTACGGGGTTAAAACCCGGCATGCTTTATGGTGATTTACATGTTGAGTGTCACAATAGAGTTGCACAAATACTTAGCGACTTTGATATTGTTAAGCTACCGGCTGAGGAAATAGTTGAACGTAAAATTACCTCTACCTTCTTCCCACATGGTTTAGGGCATCACCTAGGTTTACAAGTGCACGACATGGGTGGTTTTATGGCTGATGAAATGGGCGCACAACAAGCAGCTCCAGAGGGACATCCATTTTTGCGTTGTACTCGCATAATTGAAAAAAACCAAGTGTTTACTATTGAGCCTGGGCTATACTTTATCGACTCTTTGCTAGGCGATTTAGCACAAACCGATAATAAACAGTTTATTAATTGGCAAAAGGTAGAGTCGTTTAAGCCTTATGGTGGTATTCGTATTGAAGATAACATCATAGTACACGAAGATAGCCTTGAGAATATGACACGAAATTTAGCGCTAGATTAATCACGCGTTAGACTAGCTGTATTATAAAGAGGGGCCTGTTGGCCCCATTTTTTGGTTTATAACTTGGTTCATCAACGAATGTCAGAATATAAATACCCAGCAGCAGATGTTTTTCATCAAGAAGAGATTAAAAAAAGCACCTTTATTGTGCATATTGCACATACCCCAGATTTAAGTTCAGCTAAAGCGTTTATAAAAAGTATTGAAACTAAGTATGCCGATGCACGGCATAATTGCTGGGCTCACGTAGCGGGTAAACCAGGAGGAAGCCATGTGTATGGGTTTTCAGATGATGGTGAGCCAAATGGCACCGCCGGTAAACCCATGTTAAATGTGCTTATGGGCTCAGGGCTTGGTGAAGTTACCGCTGTGGTTACGCGTTATTTTGGTGGTATAAAGCTAGGTACAGGCGGTTTAGTACGTGCTTATGGAGGCACATTAAATAATGCATTAGCTAACTTATCAACGATAAATAAAGTGCCAAGTATTGAGCTAATTGGTAGTAGTGAATACAGTATGCAAGGCGTTATTGAGCAACTATTAAAAACGAAGTATCAAGTGCTTAACATCGATAAGCAATTTACTGCTAATATTGAATGGGTTATTACTATTGATAGCCGCCAAGCGACGCAAGCAATTCAAGATATTTTTGATTTAAGCCACGGCGCGGTTGAGTTAACCATTAAAGAGTAAGACAATATCTTACTCGTTAAACTTACTAATAATAAAAGCGATACGCTAAATGCAATTTCGTACCATTATAAAAATCCTTGGGCAACTTGTTGCACTGTTTAGTATTACCATGGTGCCTCCGGCAATCGTGTCTTTAATTTATAAAGACGGTGGTGGTGTTCCTTTTGTTTTGGCTTTTATTTTTAGTGTCACTATTGGCTTAATGGCTTATTACC
This sequence comes from Pseudoalteromonas sp. MIP2626, assembly GCF_013414205.1. Taxonomy (NCBI): domain Bacteria; kingdom Pseudomonadati; phylum Pseudomonadota; class Gammaproteobacteria; order Alteromonadales; family Pseudoalteromonadaceae; genus Pseudoalteromonas; species Pseudoalteromonas sp. MIP2626. Next base: position 15,736 of record NZ_JAATTW010000019.1, on the reverse strand, counting down.
CTAACCGCCACGAAGATGGCGATTTAAAAGCGCGGGAAGGGTTTTTAATTGTTGTGTTATTTTGGTTGGTACTTGGCGCGTTTGCATCCTTACCGCTGATATTTTTACAAGAGCCAAACCTATCACTGGCTGATGCGGTATTTGAAGCGTTTTCGGGGTTAACCACCACCGGAGCAACGGTACTAACCGGTATAGAGTACTTGCCTAAATCGGTATTATTTTATCGCCAACAACTACAGTGGTTTGGCGGTATGGGGATCATTGTATTGGCGGTTGCTATTTTACCTATGCTAGGGGTTGGTGGTATGCAGCTATATCGCGCCGAAATACCAGGGCCAGTAAAAGACTCTAAAATGACCCCGCGAATTGCCGACACCGCAAAGCACCTTTGGTATATATATGTGTCAATTACACTTGCGTGTACCTTGGCATATTGGATTGCAGGCATGGATTGGTTTGACGCAATAAGCCATGCGTTCTCAACGGTCGCCATTGGTGGGTTTTCTACTTATGATGCCTCTATGGGGCATTTTGATAGCCCAGTAATTAACTTTATTTGTGTGTTCTTTTTAATTATTGCAGCCATTAACTTTTCACTGCATTACGCTGCGGTAGCAAGTAGAAATATCAGTGTTTATATTCGCGACCCTGAGTTTAAAGTGTTTTTATGTATTCAGTTAGCGCTGGTGGTGATTTGCTTTACCGTGCTTTCGTCTCATGAAGTGTATGCCAATGGCGATGAAACACTCGACCAAGCGCTATTTCATGCTGTTTCAATTAGCAGTACGGCAGGATTTGCCACCGATAACTTTTCGGCTTGGCCATTATTTTTACCAATACTGCTTATATTTTCGAGCTTTATAGGTGGCTGTGCGGGCTCTACCGGTGGCGGTATGAAAGTGGTGCGCGTATTCTTACTATACTTACAAGGCGTGCGAGAGCTTAATAGGCTAGTGCATCCTCGGGCTATATATTCTATCAAGTTAGGCAGCAAAGCGTTGCCAGACAAAGTAGTAGAAGCTGTATGGGGGTTTTTCTCAGCGTACGCATTGGTGTTTATAATTATTATGCTAGCGCTGATGGGAACCGGTATGGATAACATTACAGCATTTTCTGCTACTGCAGCGTGTTTAAATAACCTTGGCCCGGGCTTAGGAGATGTTGCATCGCACTATGGGTCTATTAGTGATGGTGCTAAATGGTTGCTTACCATTGCTATGGTATTTGGCCGTTTAGAAATATTTACTTTATTAGTGCTGTTTACGCCTACATTTTGGCGCGGATAATTTAATTGTTAGTTTATAAATAGTATTAGGGAAAAGGATATGCCAACAACTAACCTAGAAAAGTTACACCAAATAATGTCTGGTGCCATGGTTGATCTTGAAATTTTAACACCAACAGCCAGCAAGCGTGTAAAAACAGAGTTTATAGGTTTGCTCGAAAATCGATTTATTATTTTAAACTATCCGAGCTCAAAGCGCCTGCCTACAGCAAGCGACTACCTGCACGATGGGGTAATGGTGGTAGTAAGAGCACTAATAGAGGGAAGTGGTGGGCAGGTTATCGCTTTTCGTCAGCAAATAATGTCAGTTGCATCTCATCCCGCACGCTTACTTTTTATTAATTACCCAAAGCAAGTGCAGTTATTCGATTTACGCTCGCAAACTCGTATACCTACCTTATTATCGGCCAAGCTAAAACTTAGTGATGACAGGATACTCGACGGGGTAATTAAAGATATTTCGCTAACGGGCGTAAAGTTTGATCTTAAAGACAAAGCCCAGGCCGAAAACATTAAAGGGATGCAATGCTCAATCATCCTCGATAGCAGTAATAAGCAAGTTAAAGACTTTCAGGGAGAAATTTGTAGCGTGAAAGAACACGTTCAAGGTGCTTACTGTGGAATAAAGCTATTAGCCAGCGAAGAAGAAATGAAAAGCTTTATGGGGGATCACTTTATTGACCCTTCAATACTCCAATCAGAAACCGAGTAACTGTACATTTCGCTATTTTGCAACAAAATAGCGATTTATTAAATTTAATTTTAAATAACGCATACCTGCATTGATAAAAATAAAATAATCGATAAAAAACAATTATTTATAAAAATAAAAGCTATTGGTTATTTTCATTTCAAAAATTATTCAGCTGTAACCGAGTTGAATACCCCAGCTAAACAGTCTCCTTACAGTGTGTATTTATAATCTGTGGCGTTTTTTGCTTTTTGTAAGGCATTGAATTTGTTCGAACTTATTTTTTGGGCTTAAAGTGTGTTGCAAAAGGGCAACAAAAACAGACGGTTAATTATCACCTTTAAGTGCATGTTACCTTTAACTAATTGAAGTTATTGATGTTTTAAATGTTGGCATCGAAGTTGTAATAGTTAAGCTGTATTGCATTAAACGTGATTTAAAGTGAAGCACTTAATCGCAGTTAACATAAACTTTGAAGGAAGATTGATTATGAAAACATTAAATAAAACGTTAGCACTTATCGCTCTAGCATCGTCATCAGCCGCTTTTGCAGCAAGTGATTTTGATACCCTTGATGTAGATGGTAATGGCGCAATTAGTCAAAGCGAAGCTGCTGTTGATGCAGAGTTAATGAGTATTTTCTCAGAGCTTGATACTGACCAAAACGGTGAGTTATCAAAAGAAGAATTTTCTAAAGCATAAGCAAAATGCAAGGTTGATAAAATTCTGTGTTGCCAAAGACAACCTAAGTAAGCAAGGGAGCTTATGAAAAAGAATAACAAGGAAAGTATAAACCTTAGTATATCTAATTTTTTGATAAAGCATTGAATAACATAGTAAAGGATTAAATTATGAAACAGTTAAATAAAGCACTCGCACTTATCGCTCTAGCATCGTCATCAGCCGCTTTTGCAGCAAGTGATTTTGATACCCTTGATGTAGATGGTAATGGCGCAATTAGCCAAAGTGAAGCGTCGGTAGATTCCGATTTAATCGCACAATTTGCAGAGTTAGATACAGATGGTAACGGTGAGCTTTCTAAAGCAGAGTTTGCTAACTACTAATTACTTTTTCGGTTATTTTTCACAGCCAGGGATTTCTGAGAAGGACCTCTCATTTTTAGGAGATTATTATGAAAGTATTAAATACATCACTTGCGATTTTAGTTTTAGCGTCTTCAGCAGCAGCCTATGCAGTAGTGGATTTTGCCTCTTTTGATACCAACGGCGATGGTGTTATTTCTCAGCAAGAAGCTGCGGCAAATACACAGTTAGTAAAAATATTTGATCAGCTAGATACTGACGGTAATGGCGAACTTTCTAAAGAAGAGTTTGCCAAAGTACAATAAAGCTTTAGTACCCTATATTAAAAAAGCAGCTTAACTAAGCTGCTTTTTTGTGTTTAAAGTACCAACAATGTACTGCTATAAAAATATAGCGCTCACCTGAAATAGTTTTTCTACAATATTAATGTGCTTTTTATCAATTAAGAACATGATGACATGGTCGCCCGACATAATAATGGTATCGTCGTGGGCAATAAGCACGTCGTCGTTACGTACTACAGCACCAATAGTAGTACCTGCTGGGAGTTTTATATCCCTTACAGTTCGGCCAACTACTTTAGATGTATTTTCATCACCATGGGCAACAGCTTCAATAGCTTCAGCTGCACCTTTGCGTAGTGAATATACGTTAACGATATCGCCGCGGCGAACATGAGTAAGTAATGCCGAAATAGTGGCTTCTTGTGGTGAAATTGCAATATCAATATCGCCGCCTTGTACTAAGTCAACGTATGCACTGCGTTGAATAAGTACCATGGTTTTTTGTGCGCCCATACGTTTTGCTAGCATGGCCGACATTATATTTACTTCATCATCGTTGGTTACCGCAATAAACACATCAACCTGATCTATATGCTCTTCTGACAATAGCTCTTGGTCTGACGCATCTCCGCAAAAAACAATCGTGTTGTCGAGCATTTCAGAGAGTTGCTCGGCGCGCTCTTTGCTGCGCTCAATTAATTTTACACTGTGATTTTTTTCCAGTGAGCGCGCTAGGCCTGCGCCTATATTACCGCCACCAGCAATCATAATGTTTTTATATGAACGCTCTAACCTTTGGAGTTCGTTCATAACGGCGCGGATGTGTTTAGTGGCTGCTATAAAAAACACTTCATCATCGGCTTCAATAATTGTTGTGCCTAGAGGTTTTATCGCTTTTCCTTGGCGATAAATAGCGGCTACACGAGTTTCCACATTGGGAATATGCTGTTTAAGCGTAGATAGCGCATAACCTACTAATAAACCGCCATAGTAAGCTTTTACAGCAACCAAAGAGAGCATGCCATCGGCAAACTGCAGCACTTGCAATGCGCCTGGGTAGTCTATTAAGCGGCGAATGTACTTAGTTACTAATGCCTCAGGAGCAATATAGTGATCGACCGGCAAGTCATCGTTATGAAACAGCTTTTCACGATACTTTAAATATTGCTCAGAACGAATTCGGGCTATTTTAGTCGGGGTATTAAAAATACTATACGCAACTTGGCAGGCAACCATGTTTACTTCATCTGAACTGGTTACCGCGATAATCATATCGGCGTCTTCCGCACCGGCTCTGCGAAGTACATCTGGGTGAGCGCCGTGACCAGCAACGCCTTGTAGGTCATACTTATCTTGAAGCTCGCGTAAGCGGTTGCCGTCAATATCAACGACCGTTATTTCGTTTTGTTCACCAACTAAATTTTCAGCTAGTGTGCCGCCTACTTGGCCAGCTCCGAGTATGATTATTTTCATTATTTACCAGTGTTATAAGTACCTATTGCTATGAAGTATTAGCTATCTAAAATAAGATAGATAGCTAATTGTTGTGTGCTGTATAGGTTATATTTTTTTAACTAGTTTAGCGTAATAAAAGCCATCGCTTTCACCAGGAAGTAACTGTAAACCAGGTGTGGTGGGCGTGTCTTTATCATGTAGAGGAATATGCTCAACATCATTGTTATTAGCTAAAAACTTAGCAACTTGTTGTTGGTTTTCTTGAGGGAGTACTGAACAAGTAGCGTATACCAAGGTGCCACCTGGCTTTAGAAGCGGCCAAATACTATCGAGTATATCGCCTTGTAATGCTGCTAAATCGGCAATGTCTGATGCACGACGCAACCACTTTATATCGGGGTGGCGGCGAATAACACCGGTAGCCGAGCAAGGTACGTCGAGTAAAATACGATCAAACTGTTTTTCATCCCACCAAGTGTGTGGTTGTGATGCATCACCACATTGCAGGTCGGCACCTAAGCCTATACGAGTTAAGTTTTGCTTAACACGCTCTAGGCGAGTTGCATCGCTATCAAGGGCAAGTACCTCAGCATCGGCCAACTCTAAAATATGACAGGTTTTGCCACCCGGCGCGGCGCAGGCATCTAAAATAGTGTCGTCATCTTTAGGCTCTAAAAAGCGCGCAGCTAACTGTGCAGCAGCATCTTGTACAGAACAAGCACCGGTATCAAACTCGGGTAATGAAAATACATCTCGTGGTTTAGCTAACTTTATCCCATCTATAAAATCAGGGTTAAGTGTATGCTCAATATCGTTAGCTGTTAGCATATCGCTGTATTCTTGCGTGCTGTATTGCGCTTGATTTACACGCAGCCACATAGGCGCTTGCTGTTGGTTTTCTGCAAGCAGATCTTCCCAACTATCAGGATAAGCTTCTTTAACTTGTTTGATAAACCAGTTTGGATGATTGTATAAACACACCGGAATAAGTTTGGCTTTTTCTTCAAGCTCAAGTTGTTGGCGCTGAAAACTACGTAGAATAGCGTTAATAAGTCCTTTTAAACCCAAAGCACGCAATTGTTGTAGTGCATTTACAGTTTCTGAAATTGCCGCATGTGGCGGAACACGCATGTGTTGTAGTTGGTAAATGCCCACATACAATAAAAACTGAAATATTCTACGCTTACCTTTTAACGGCTCCTCAACTAAATGTTGGCAGTAGTTTTCAAGGCTTGGTAAATAGCGTAAAACGCCATAGCAAATTTGCTGTAGCAGGGCTTTATCTTTAGGTGGCAAGCCTTGGCTGGCAAATGGTAGTTCTTGATTAAGCGAAGCGCCTTTATCAACTACGTTATATAAAGTTTCAGCGGCAAGCGCTCGTACGTTTGGAACATTACTCATTATTTTCGCCTAATATTGTGCCAGGAGTAACCCAGTCACTACGACCATTTAAAAAGTCGTTAATTGCCATTGGTTTTTTACCTTGCGGTTGTAATTGCGTAATACATAAAGCATGTTCGCCACAACCTACAATAACGCCATGTTTGTCGCTCGACAAAACGCGCCCGTTATTATCAGGCTGGTTGCTTGATTGCTCTACAACATGTGCTTGATAAATTTTTACTGGCTGCCCTCCCATTTGGGTGAAGCATACCGGCCACGGATTAAACGCGCGAATGTTGCGCTCAATTTGCGCCGCGCTCATAGACCAGTCAATATTGGCTTCGTCTTTTGAGAGCTTTTTAGCGTAATTAGCCGCGGCATCATTTTGTGGCTCAGGGGTTATTTTACCATTCGCTAAGTTGTTAATAGTGTCAATAAGTGCACCAGGGCCAAGATCAGCTAATTTAGTATATAAACTGGCACTGGTTTCGGTGGCACTAATAGGGCAGCGGCTTATATGTAACATGTCGCCAGTATCTAGCCCTTCATCCATTTGCATTATGGTGACGCCGGTTTGTTCATCACCTGCCCAAATAGCACGTTGAATCGGGGCAGCACCACGCCAGCGTGGTAAAATAGAACCATGCACATTTAAACAGCCTAATCGCGGCGCATCTAAAATGGCTTTAGGTAAAATTAAGCCATAAGCCACTACAATCATGATGTCGGCATTAAGGCTAGTAAGCTCATTTAAGGCGTCTTCTGTTTTTAGTGATTGTGGCTGAAAAACCGGTAAGTTGTGCTCAAGTGCGAGCTCTTTGACTTCACTGGCTTTTAATTTTTTACCACGACCTGCCGGGCGGTCTGGCTGGCTATACACACCCAATATTTGGTGTTCGCTTTGTATCAGCGCTTGTAAATGACGTGCGGCAAAGTCCGGCGTACCGGCAAATATAATGCGTAATGGTTGAGTCACTGAGTTTTCCTAAGGTGCTTATTACTATTCTGCAAATTTGGCTTCTTTTTCAAGCTTTTTACGAATACGTTGGCGCTTTAATGGCGATAAGTAATCAATGAAAAGCTTACCTTGAAGGTGATCTAGTTCGTGTTGAATACAAATAGCTAGTAGTTCATCTGCATCTAGTACAAATTCTTCGCCTTGCTCGTTAAGCGCGGCAACAGTAACCGTTTCTGCGCGATCAACTTTTGCGTAAGAGTTAGGCACAGAAAGGCAGCCTTCTTCGCTTACGGTTGTACCGTCTTTTTTAATGATTTGTGGATTAATTAATACCAGTGGTTCGTTGCGCTCTTCTGATACGTCAATCACTACAATGCGTTGATGAATATTAACTTGTGTGGCAGCAAGACCAATGCCATTTTCATCATACATAGTTTCTAGCATGTCTTTTATAATCACACGGACTTGGTCGTCAACATGTGCAACTTCTTGTGCTATTGTACGTAAACGTTCATCTGGGAATCTTAAAACTTCTAACGTAGCCATAGTTACCTTTTACACTTATGCTTAATTTAGGGTATTGTATGCTCTTATTTTAGCCATTCGCGTTCCCCTTTAACAGGTTTTGGTCAATAATAATGAAAAAACAATACAAGGAAGCCCAATGAAATCTCCATTAATTGCAATTATCGTTGCATTAGGTGCTGCATTTTCTACTTATGCTGATGTGCTAAAAATAAAAAAAGATGCACCTAAACAGTATGTTGTGAAAAAAGGCGATACACTTTGGGATATTTCTGGGGTTTATTTAAACGAACCTTGGCTATGGCCTGAGTTGTGGCAATTGAACCCGCAAATTAATAACCCTCACCTTATTTATCCCGGCGATGCCTTAGCATTAATCTACGATGCGCAGGGAAATCCACGTTTAGTGATAAATAAAGCGTACCGAAAGCTGTCTCCTCAGGGGCGAATTACCCCTAAAGGCAAAAATGCAATTACCACCTTGCCACTAGAAATGATCAGACCTTATATAACTTATGAGCAAGCTATAAATAGCGACGATATAAAAGCTAAACCTTATATTTTAGGGGCAAACGAGAACACGAAAACACAAACGTTAGGGCATATTTTATACGTTAAAGGCGATTTAAAGTTACACCAAGCTTATGCAATTTATCATAAAGGTAAGCCATATTTAGACCCAGAAACTGGAAGGGTACTTGCTAATCGTGCTGCTTATGTTGGTATGGCTCGCGCCTTTAGAAAAGGCGATGCCGCTAATGGCGAGCCTGCATCGGTCAGAGTTGAGTCGGTGAAGCGCGAAATAAAACAAGGCGACTTTTTACTTCCAGCAATGGAAGGGCAAATGCTACCAGCGTATTTTAATATGCATCGTCCTACCCAGGCTGTATTGGGTTATGTTATTGCTTCGCCAAGCGATTCTAGAGAATTTAGCACTATGGATGTAGTGGTGCTAAACTTAGGGTCAGAGCAGCAAGTAGAAGTGGGTCATGTACTTGATATTGAACGCCAATCACCAAGCGTTATAGATGGTCCTCGTGGTCCTCGCTACACCGAGGACTCAAGTCGCTTTGAGAAGTTAATTTCAAATGCTAACGAGTTTTTTGGTGCTGAACCCGATGATGGAAGTACGGTTTGGAAAATGCCGAAAGAAAAAGTAGGTGAGTTAATTGTATTTAAGGTGTATGACAACGTAAGTTATGCGCTAATAACTAAAAATCAGCACCCAATTCGCGTTGGAGATATTGCAGTTATTCATTAAGTAGCGAGTCGGTGCTCTAGGAGAGAGCATGGATCAGTCATCTGGCAAGCTAGCCCACTGGCTTGCCTTTTATATATGTAAAGGGTTGGGTATTAAAACCCTTTTAGCACTATCTAAAAACCATTCCCTTGAGTCATTGTTTGGCTTATCTCATCAGCAATTACTGCAATTAGGACTAAGTGCTAATCAAGCTACTAATTTGTTGCACACTAATTGGCAGCAAATTACGCATTATGAACAGTTAATCCTACACAATAATATAACGGTTATTAGTATTTTTGATGCCGCTTACCCCGAAGATTTAAAACAAATAGCCAGTGCGCCTTTATTGCTTTTTTGCAAAGGCGATGTGTCGTTATTAACTAGCCCACAAATAGCCATAGTTGGGAGCCGTAACGCCACTCCCACCGGGCTGGAAATAGCTGCTGAGTTTGCATATCAACTTACCTTAGCTGGAATCACTATTACTTCAGGCATGGCCCGCGGTATAGACGGAGCTGCGCATAAAGGGGCCTTAGCTGGCAGCGGAAAAACCATTGCCGTGCTGGGTACCGGTGTTGATATTTACTACCCTAAGCAGCATAAGCTACTTACAAATCAAGTATTAGAGCAGGGCTTGCTTGTAAGTGAGTTTTTACCTGGTACTGCCGCGAATGCGCATAATTTTCCGCGTCGTAATCGTATTATATCGGGGTTGTCGCTGGGGGTACTTATTGTTGAAGCTGAAATTAAAAGCGGTTCGCTTATTACTGTACGCTATGCGCTGGAGCAAAATAAAGAAGTATTTGCTGTTCCCGGATCGATTAAAAACCCACTTGCCCAAGCGAGTCATTTTTTAATTAAGCAAGGTGCTAAGCTCGTGGAGAATGTAAGTGATATTCTTGATGAGGTGAGCTTTGCTTATCAAAGTGGTTTTTTAACTCCAGAGCAGTCAACCCAAACCAATAAAGACTCCCAGTGTGAGGTGTTAAATAGTATTGGCTTTGAGGTAACCAGTGTTGATGACATTGTTCGCCGTGCTCAGTGGCCAATTGATAAAGTGCAAGCCAGATTGCTGGACTTGGAGCTAGATGATCAAATAGAGCGAGTTTTAGATGGTTACATCAGGGTCTGTTGACCTTTGCGGGTTAATATTTGTTCAAACTAGAGGCAATTTAATCGCGGCGCGAGGTTTGTAACCTAGTGGGCTAAGTAAAAACCGAGCAACAAAGAGTTAATTGCCCCTAGGCAGAACCCTTCGGGTAGCGCCTGTGTGGCATTAATGCTGCGTTATCGCCAATTTATGGGGAATACACCACATAGGCTCTGCCTTGCCTAAATACCAAACAGGCTGCTGCAAATTTAACCTTGAAAGATTAACAGACCCTAAACTAAGTACTTAAGCTAAATGCGAGGTGGTGATATGTTTGAAGTGCTTATGTATCTTTTTGAAAACTATATTCACAACGACGCTGGGCTCTTCATTGAACCTAACGAATTGACCGATGAATTATTACGAGCTGGTTTTAATCAAGCCGAAATATTTAAAGCACTAGATTGGCTAGAGCAGCTAGCCGAATTACAGCATAGTGACACATCACCATATTTAATCACTGACTCGCCACAAACAATGAGAATATTTACCGACCACGAATGCAAAATGCTGGATGTGCAGTGCCGTAATTTTTTAATGTTTGTTGAACGCATTGGCGTTACTAATGGTATTACCCGTGAAATGGTAATGGACCGCTTAGCAGCGCTAGATAAATCTTTTATAGGGTTAGACGATTTAAAGTGGGTGGTGTTAATGGTGCTATTTAATATACCCGGAGCAGAAGTGGCTTGTGAGCAAATGGAGGATCTTATATTTGACCAGCCCGGGGACTTACTTCACTAATACCTAAATTCAAGATACCTATTAATACCTATTTAATACAAAACATGAGCATACGAGTAAATTAAATTGCTTAAGTACTTTCGAAAAAGTAATTTATATAGCAAGTATATGCCATAATCTTTGCCTTATTATTGCACCGTACTTTTTACGCTATAATTGGCCGCTAATTTAATGTAATGGGTATAGCTATTGTATCTTTAAGTGTTTTGGGTATATTAGGCGAGAATTCACCAACCTTTAGGATCACCATGAGTAAAATCGACCATTCGCTTTTCTCGGCGAATAAGCACGCCCTAGAAAAAGAATATGAGATATGCCCACAATGTGGTTCAGAGTTAGTGATCCGCAATAGTAAATCAGGCCCATTTTTAGGTTGTGCCAGCTACCCCAAGTGCGATTTTATTCGCCCGTTGGCGCATCACGATAGCAGTGAAATAAAAGTGCTAGAAGATTCCGCATGTCCACAATGTAGTAAGCAGCTGGTGGTAAAAAATGGCCGCTACGGTATGTTTATTGGTTGTACAGGGTATCCAGAGTGTCATTACATTGCCAATGAAAACGAGGCAAAGCAAAATGAAGAGCCATTACCTAGTTGCCCTAAATGTAAAAAAGGCCGTTTAGTTTCACGTAGTAATAAATTTGGTAAAATATTTTATTCATGCGATTGCTACCCAAGCTGTAAATATACGCTGAATAATAAACCGGTTGAGCAATCGTGCCCAGAATGTAACTGGCCACTGCTGATTGAGAGAAAAATGGCTAATAGCACTGTGTTACAATGCCCGCAAAAAAGTTGTATGCATAAAATTGCAGCCACTGAATAACGTTTAAAACTCCTGGAGACGATTTTGTCAGATCAATCTACTATAGCTGCTGCTATAACATGTTTAGCGCAAGGCGAAGTGATTTTATACCCTACAGAAGCTGTATATGGCTTAGGTTGCGATCCAGATAATCAACAAGCAGTTGAGCGACTACTGGCTATTAAACAGCGCCCGGTCGAAAAAGGCCTTATTTTAATTGCCGATAACTACGGGCAGTTATTAAAATATGTAGATGATGCCAAAATCCCAATGGATAAACGTGCCGACATTTTTTCAAGTTGGCCAAATGCGATTACTTGGGTTATGCCCGCAGCTAAAAACACCCCAAAGTGGTTAACTGGGCAGTATGACACTATTGCAGTTAGGGTGACTAACCATCCAACCGTAAAGCGCTTATGCCAAGAGTTTGGTAAGCCACTGGTATCAACTAGCGCTAATTTAAGCGGTCAAAATACAGTATTAAGCATTGCCGAGGCTAAAAGCCAGTTTACTGAGCAGGTAGGTTATTATGTTGATGAGCCACTCGGTGGTAATACGCAACCAAGTACAATTAAAGATGCCATGAATGGCAAAGTATTTAGAGGTTAATATGCAAAGTAAATTATTAGAGCAAGTAAAAGCCTACTTTATGGCTTTGCAAGACACTATTAGCCAAGGCCTTGAAGCAGCCGATGGTAAAGCTAAGTTTATAGAAGATAACTGGCAGCGTAGCGAAGGCGGCGGCGGACGTACACGCGTTATCACTAATGGTAATATTATTGAGCAAGGCGGTGTTAACTACTCGCATGTATTTGGTGCCTCTATGCCCGCATCTGCAACCGCACACAGACCCGAACTTGCAGGGCGAAGCTTTCATGCTTGCGGTGTGTCATTGGTTATTCATCCAAAAAATCCACATATACCAACCAGTCATGCCAATGTGCGTTTTTTTATTGCCGAAAAAGAGGGCGAACAACCAATATGGTGGTTTGGTGGTGGCTTTGACTTAACCCCTTTTTATCCTGTACTTGATGATGTAGTACATTGGCATCAAGTAGCACATGACTTATGTGCACCATTTGGCGATGAGTTGTATCCAAAGTACAAAACCTGGTGCGATGAATATTTTTATTTAAAGCATCGCGATGAAACACGCGGTGTAGGTGGGTTATTTTTTGACGACCTAAATGAACTGGGTTTTGAGCAAAGCTTTGCCTTTACGCAAGCAGTAGGTAATGGCTTTTTAGAGGCTTACTTACCTATTATAGAGCGTCGTAAAAAAGATGAATACACAGCGCAGCAACGCGACTTCCAGCTTTATCGTCGTGGCCGCTACGTAGAGTTTAATTTAGTCTGGGATAGAGGCACTTTGTTTGGTTTGCAAACGGGTGGTCGCACCGAATCTATATTAATGTCTATGCCACCGTTAGCGCGTTGGGAGTATAACTACACTCCAGACGCAGAGAGTGCTGAGGCTAAGTTATACCAGTATTACTTACGCCCTCAGCAATGGTTGAGTACACAACCAAATGATTTAATTGCTAGAGAGTGCCAGCTTTAAGGCTTCTCGTGTAAATATAAAAGGCGCTACATAGCGCCTTTTTTGTATTTAGCGTTATGCGTTAATGCTGGTTAATCATATGGCTCGCTAGCTGTCCAAACGATTGCTTAAGGCCTTCTCGTAGTAATGGATTATCTACTTCAAGGTCTAAGGTTTTATTCATGCAGTACATCCATTGGTCGCGCAAGTCTTGATCAATGGTAAAAGGCATATGGCGTTTACGCAGCATAGGGTGGCCATGTTTTGCTACAAATAGGTCTGGACCACCTAACCAGCCAGATAAAAATTCAAAAAACACTTGGCGAATTCGATCTAATGGCAGAGGATGCATATCATATAATGGTTTAGCGTATTCATCTGTAGCCATAATATCGTAGAATCTATTTGCAATAGCAAGTGCGCCTGCTTCTCCACCTAGTATTTCATAAGGTGTTTTTTCAGGTGTGGGTGTTTGCTCTATTGTGGTGGGCTTAGATTTTGAAAAAAGTCGTTTAATCATATTATTTATCATCGTTAATAGGCAGTATTACTACTGCAAAGAGGTTGCTTTAAAATGGACAAATATGCGGTTTTTGGAAATCCAATAAAACATTCAAAATCCCCCGCGATACATAAACAATTTGCTATCTCTTTAGGTGAGCAAATCGACTATCGCGCAATCTTAGCACCTATCGATAACTTTGAAAAAACAGTATCGAATTTTTTTGCTCAAGGCGGTAAGGGAGCTAATGTTACTATGCCCTTTAAAGAACAGGCTTTTGCAATGGCAGATGAGCTCACACCTTTAGCTAAAATTGTCGGTGCAGTAAATACCTTAAAAAAGCAAACAGACGGCACGTTACTAGGCGATAACACCGACGGCATCGGCTTTGTAAACGATCTGCTGGCTAATAATGTCAGTATTACCGGTAAACGTATTTTAATAATAGGCGCAGGCGGGGCTGCAAGGGGGGTTGTTTTACCCTTGCTGGATCATCAGCCACAGGAAGTTGTTATTGTTAATCGTACCGCCGAAAAAGCACAAAATTTAGCAAAGTTGTTTGCTCAACATGGGAATGTATCGGGTTATGGTTTTAACAATCTACCAGAAAACGATTATGCGCTTATCATAAACTCTACCTCTAGCAGTATGAATGACGAGCTTCCAGCACTTGATCAAAAACATATTACTAACTGTGAAGTAGCGTATGACATGTTTTATTCACTGCAAAATACCATTTTTATGAATTGGGTAGCGCAGTATAATAGTAAGACTAAATTGTTGGATGGCAGCGGCATGCTAGTTGGTCAGGCTGCCCAGGCATATTATGTATGGCGTAATAAAATGCCTGCAATACTACCTGTCGTTAATGCACTAAAACAGGGAGCACTTACATGAACCAAGCAATACAATTTATAGATAGGTTAGAATTTAGAGAGCCAGCGCACCAATTAGTCTTTTTTGCACAAGTAAATGGCATGCTGGTGGAATGTGTTATTGCGGTAAGTAGTTTAGGTTTGACCGATGAAAGTCATGCAACAAGTTATTTTGAAAAAAATCGTTTTGATTACGAAGAGCGCGCCGAGCAACTTATCGAAGATGAAAGTTACAACTCGGCAGGCCAAATAGAAGTCAGCTTAATTAGCTAAGTGCTTATATAACGTCGTCACTTAAGTACTCATTTTTAAGCAGTACATAGTTATCCGCAGATACTTTTAAAAATGTAAGCTCTTGCTCGGTAAGCGCTCGAGCTTGCTTAACTGGACTGCCTACATATAAGTAACCAGACTCCAAACGCTTATTTGGTGGCACCAATGAACCCCCGCCAATAATCACATTATCTTCAACAATGGCATTGTCCATAATAATTGCGCCCATTCCCACCAAGATACGATTACCTAACTGACAACCATGTAACATAACTTTGTGCCCAACCGTTACATCATCACCAATTATAAGCGGATAACCTTCGGGGTTACTTTTGGTTGCTCGCGATAAATGCAGCACGCTGCCATCTTGTATATTAGTACGCTCACCAATGCGTATATAGTTTACATCACCACGGGCAGCAACTAACGGCCACACGCTGCTATCATCACCCAAAGTAATATCGCCAACCAATACCGATGATTCATCTATATAAACAGACGCATTAAATGAAGGGATAACACCTTTATAAGAACGGATTGTCATATTTGCACCTTTAACTAACAGTTATATTAAATTATGAGTGTAACAGCAGAGCTTATTTAAGTGCCACAAAAGCAGTAATTGTTTATAAAACTATCAGTTTTAGGCGCTTTAGCTCAGTTACTGAGCGAACGTCGTTTTTTTTTAGTTTTTCAGTAAAAAATGCTTGATCTGTTTTCGGATTTCCCTATAATGCGACCCCACTGAGACGGGAAACGTCAACGCCTAGCGAGACGCGAACTACTCAGAGAGTTAAATAAAACTTCGGTTTTAAATCTTCCAAAAAGAAAGTTTAAAACAAAGTGTTGACTCGAAAAATAAAGGATGTATTATACGCATCCCTTGAGACGCTAAAGCGACTCAAAACGTTCTTTAACAATATAAAGCAATCATCTGTGTGGGCACTCGTACAGATTGAGTTCTAACAGCCAAGCTTAGTTC
>NZ_JAATTW010000018.1:0-62149 GCF_013414205.1 Pseudoalteromonas sp. MIP2626 | reverse complement strand
GTCATGAACCCAATGCGTGGAATTTAAGTGTTCACGATAAAACCGGAATCGGTGTTCACCATCACCGGAATACGCAAGCTCTTTTCTCTGATGGTTTTTGCCTATCTAACATAGAAACTAGAGTGGATAAAAAACGTTTATATTCATTAATCACATTTTCTTGATTAATTGGCCTTTTAGGATGTGGAGGGATACTTGAAAATACATTTGGTAGTCCGTCTCTAATACATTCTTGATAGTAGAGCATGAATAATAGTGTTATTGCTTGTTTTTCAGACTCATACTTTTTTGCAAGAGTTTCAAAGGTACATTTATTTCCTGCTTCATCTATAACTTCTAGAGCTAACGTTGGAAGGAAACCATAAGACGCTCCAGCTCCTATTAAAAAGTTAAGGTTTTGCTCATATATATCCATTAGCTTGAACTCGCTTGCCATATTTAATTCCTTTTCCTACTTCGATTAGGGGAGCTGATGTAAGTTTTATTCGAACTTCGTTAGTAACCAAATAAAACCAAATGTTCATTGAAAGGCTATTCTATTTTTTATTTTCAATAAGCTGACTGAGCAGTGCTTTTTGTCTGTCTTTGTCCAGCTTACCAAGTGCACAAATTAGTTCAGATAGAATATCTTCTTCACAATAAAAGTATGCTACTGGTACATCTAGCTCTTTAGCAATGCGTTTCATGGTTAAAAAATCAGGGGCATGTTTGCCTTTTTCGTATTGGTTCATGCGAGCACTAGCCGTGTTTGGCTCCATGCCTAACGCCATACCTAGCTGTTGCTGAGTAAGGCCTGCTGCTTTTCTTGCAGACTTTAGGCGTGAAGGTGTTGGAGTTTCCATGTGAACCTTAGCTATAAAATACATATTGCTAAGATTCTCTTAGTATTCAACCCACAAGTGTACTAAGGATATTTTAGTTTATGAAATTTTAAAAATAACCCGATATTTGTTGAATGCTTAAAGAACCATTCTAAAAAGAGGCTAATCAAAGCCAAGACGTTTATCGAATGATAATATTACGCATTTTAGGCAGTGGTAAATATATGAAATACTCGCAGTAACATTCGATTCATGAGGCTGAATGTTACGATTATTAGCCCATGAAAAAGATGATGTTTTATCTCGGATATTTTTATAAAAGATCTCCCCTAGTGTGTCTCCTTTATCACCATAGAAATCAGTGTACTTATAATTCCAATCGTTTCTGACTCTACTTGGTATATGCCACCTTTCATTTTTAGAATCACATATATTTAAAAAAAGTGTTTTATGATGCTTTTGCATATCATTTACATCTAATCTATCCACTACTTCCGATAAGTTTTTCCATACTTCTACGTGCGGCCGAGGGGACTTGGGATAAAAAGATAACTTCACAAAGCCATCATAATGCGAATGCGTAACTTTTACTTGATAACTGAAATTTGACTGTTCTAAATTAATGAATTTGTCAGGTATTACACCATCAGCCCTAGAGAATAAGTTAGCCATATCTTTAGCACTAAAATTAGCAATATAAATACCAAATAATTTAGATATTTCGTTGGACATATAAAAAGCTGAATAATATGCAGTGACTAAAACCCAAGCGACTTGATTATTTTGAGAAATAAGATTTTGAAGACTTTTATTTTGTTCTAATATCCTTCTTCGCCCAAAAAAATAGTCAGAAAACAGAGCCTTCTTGTAAACATCACATCGAATATCAACTTCAAAAGATTTATTAGCATTAAAAGTAAAAGTGAAGTCCTCTCCAATGTCTAATAGTTTCTGCTTTATGGTATCTTTAAAAGCATATTTATCATTAGGTAAAGGAGATAAATTCAATGATGTAATTTGCTTGAGTAATGATTTAGTTAAATCTTCCTGGATCATTTCTTTTTATCCTAAAAGATCATTTGGCTCTTCTAATGTGGAGGAATGAATGTCTAATAATGTTTGTAATTCACTTGCCATTTGACTAATAGTCTGTTGATTTGAGCCACTATGCCTATCAAAATCAATTTTACTTATTCCATCTAAAATATTTTCAAGTGAGCGCTCTTGGTAATTTTTATAATAAGTTAATGATGAAGAACATACATCATCAAATACTTTAAATATAGCCTGAAAAAATGCAGAGCTCGTCATTCTTTTATCATGCCCTTCCATACGATTCAAAATACTAGATACTGCACATAAG
This sequence comes from Pseudoalteromonas sp. MIP2626, assembly GCF_013414205.1. Taxonomy (NCBI): domain Bacteria; kingdom Pseudomonadati; phylum Pseudomonadota; class Gammaproteobacteria; order Alteromonadales; family Pseudoalteromonadaceae; genus Pseudoalteromonas; species Pseudoalteromonas sp. MIP2626. The sequence goes on along the minus strand of NZ_JAATTW010000018.1, from coordinate 59,965 downwards.
TAGTTTTTAATTAATACTTTCTTTTTATCATAATCAAATTTTCTTAATATCTTTCCTTCAATTATTGGGCTAAGAGCACTTTGAAATGGTACATGAGATACTTTTCCTGGAACGGAAGTAGTTGCAGAAGTTTTACCATATAAAGGGGAGTCAATTTCTTCACCAAGTTCTTTGAAAAGTCGAATTAAAACTGCCTCTGGTGATTCTGGTTCGGATAAGAATTTTAAAAGCTCTATACGCAAGGTTTTTGGTACGCCTTTTTGATTGGAATTAATATCCAAAAAGTACTGAACTTCTTGCTTAAGCTCTAGACCTGCGAAAATACATACGGGTAGAAGAATATCTGATTCGCACAAACTTGCTCCGTATAAACGATGCTGCCCGTCTATTACAAATAAGTTTGCTTTTGTATTATCAAGTGTAATTTTTTTACTAGCAGCATCATATTCAATATGACAGCCTGCTTGAGCACTTAATATTATCGAGCCAGGGATGATATTTCCATCATCTAAATATTGAGCAATATCTGAAGCTCTTTTTTGACTTAATAATCGTTGATAACCATCTTTAGGGTTAGAGTCTACTCGCGACACTTCTGATATTTCGAAGATATCTTTTGCTTTCATAACTGTAACATAGCATTGAGTTTCTTCTGTGCCTATATTCCAACCGAACAAATCCATTTTATAACCCTTTATGAACATCTAGTTTCTGATAACTGATTGTTTAGCAAAATACAAAGCAAGTTTTTACTTTAAAATAACTTCTTTGTGGTAACGTACATTTACACTTACTTTAAAGTAAAAGTGCTTCTAAAAACAAATTTTTTATTACACACATACTCCGAGTAATGTAGAAGGTGTTTTTTCGTAAACCATCTAACCACATTTATTTTTTCTTCAACAACTGACTAATCGGCATTCGGTCAGTAAACTTGGTCGCTATAAACGGGTCTTCGTCTTGGGCGCTTTCAGGTTTATATAGTGAATAGCGCTCGACTTCACTTGCTGTAATTTTTGCAACTGGCAAAGTAAATAGGTTTGGTATATCAGGGAAGAGCACATCAAATGCTTTGACCAAGTGTTTAGTCGTGAGGGTTTTTGTGTTGTCTATTAATGCGTAAAGTACGGCATCATCTAAAAAGTATTTTAATGTTCTAAAACAACCTTTTGATAAGGAGAACAAAGCAAACACTGTTGCTTGCTCACTTAAATTTGGCTTTTCGGTGAATGGCATACGGTTGGCTAGGCCAATTATTAACTGCACAAAATGCTTTGGGTTTTCTGATAATTTAAAATATGGCAGCTGCCGCCTTACTAATAAACGCGATGACCATTGAGGTTCGTCTGCTATTTTTTCTGCCCACGGCATACCTACCAATACAATTGATACACCCGCTTCGTCGTTAATATACTTTAATCGGTTAGCAATCTCGCGGCGCTTTTTACCTTGGTTGTGCTCAATTAGCTCTTGGAACTCATCAATAATTATAAGCTCAGTACCACACGTTTTTAAATTTTCAATTAATGATGTCGTTAACCGAGTACCGTTTATTCGTAGCTTACGCTCTGTGCTGCCTACTTGCCCTAAGTCTTTAAGAAGCTCGGCTAAAGTAGATTCTAATGTCGGATTGCTCGGTATGCGGCTGACTAATACAGGGTGATTCATCACTCCATTAATAAATTGCGGTAAGTGACGTTCTTTATACTGTTTTATTAGTGCTGTTTTACCTGTGCCTGTATCGCCATTTAACAGCATGCAAGGCTTTTCACCTGTTAGCCCTTTACCAAGTCTTAATCTGTCAAAGTCGTTAAATACCGTGCTTATTATTGGGTATTCAATAAATACATCGCGAAATTCATTAAGCTTTTCTTTTTGTTTGTCGGTCAGCATAATTAAAATCCATCTAGGTCTGAGATAAAGTCATCCCAGCTATCAGCTGGTTGCTCTTTAGGTGTAACCTTTTTAACCTCTACGTGTTTGCTCTGCGTGATTGATTTTTGTGAGTCACTATTTACATTTTGATGCTTAGCTAATGCTTTACCCCCTTTTACTTTTGAGTGTTTTGGCGCATTTTTTAAACCTTCAAACTCGCTTTGAATTTTGTTATGAATAAACATACGCGCTTTTGCTAAGCCTACATTATCGATAGAGCCCGAAATAAAATCGCGATGAATGCGTATATTTATTTTATGCTGATTCAAACTTAAATTTTGGGTATAACCGTTTGGATCTATGCATGGCACTTTTATGTAATGCTCTAGCTTATCGAGGTAAACGTATATATAAGAAATATCATCGGGGTTTAATTTAATTAAAACTTCTTGAGATACCTTGTGGCTAAATTGCTTTCTATAATTGGCCAGTTCAGTACTGTCGTAGCTTAAGTTTTCTAGCCGTATCCCACCTTTACGAAGCACCCTATGATTTGAAATACTGAGCACAACATCCAGTTGTTGAAGATCATCATTACTCAGCACTGTTGGTGGTAACGTATTAAAGCCTTGATCCCATTGTTGGCTTGGTATGTACTTAAATCGGCTGTCGGCATCTTGATGGTAAACGTCTACTACCCATTTATGAAATAACTGCATAAAGGTCGTAAAGCGCATGATTGCATCTTTTTTGGGATTGTATTCATGCTTTTGTAAAATGTTAGAAAAGGTTTTACCGGGAACAGGGTCTAATAATTCAGTGTTAATTGTGCCGAACATGCGTTCTACAAATGGTTTTAACCAAGGCTTTGCGACAGGGTTATATTGAGTATTAATGCCTATCTCTTCACAAGCAAGTTCAAGGCTGTTACTCCAAAATTCAGCGCCATTATCAACAACGAGAGTTTCAATTTTGCCAGCACACTTCCACTCATTTAGCGTATCTGGGTATAGTTTTGCCACTTCACTTTTAGGTTTCATCGCATTTAGCATTGCTCGCCTTACTGCATCATAGCTGGGTTCGCTGAAACTAAAGTAATAGCCAACAATACAATGGCTATACACATCTACTAACATAGTGAGTGTTGGCCGACCAAGTGGGATATGCAGCTCATCATCTAATAGAATAAGATCAAGCGGTGTATGGTCAATTTCAACTTTTTCGAGTACTCGGGTAGGCCGTGTATGCCCTTCTACTTTATTAAAAGCAATATCAGCAAGGCGCTTACCATAACGAGCAATCATTACTTCGTATTGTGGTAAGTTATCTATTCTGTTTTTAAACGCTTTGTATGTTAAAGGCTTTAAAACACTGCCCACAACACTGTCGTTTTCAATAATAACTAAATCTGCATAATACTTATAAGCAGAAGCCACTGATGGTTTTTCTTTTACTAAGTAACGCTCAAGCGCTTTTTCAAAAAACTTATCGGTGGCTGTATCGCGCTCCCTGTTACCCTTTTTTTGATGGCTTGGAATTAGCGCCATGATATTTTTATCTGCATTGGTATAAGCGCTATACCATCGTGCAGCGGTTCTCCAGCTAGGCTTCTTTTCTCCCTCAACTTCGGGCATTACTTTTAATAAAGGCTCAAGGTTTTTTTGTGTCCAACCGCCTTGAATATTAGCCTCAAGCCATTGAATATATTTAAGCTTAGCAAATGTTGTAGTTTTAATTTTTTCAGGAAGGGCTTGTAAATCTTTGGCGTAATTTTGAGGTAGTTTGGTTTCTGCTTTTGGTAATGGCTGGTTAAATTCATCATCAAACAAACCGTCATTAAACATTGTTAGACCAAATTGCTGTTTCTATTGATATTTCATTTGTAGTTAAGTCGGCAAATAACTGCCCTAGTGATAATAAGCGTAGCACCGTAGCAAGTAGCTCACCGGCAGTTACTTTTAAAAAGTTAACTAACTGGCCCACTTTAATAGAGCCGTATTGCTTAACAAGTTCTAGCACCGATGCTTGCAGCTCTGTTAAAGACTGAAAACCAGAGTAGCGATGCAAAAGCTTTAAGTTATTGAGTGTTGGGTATACACGGATTTGCTTATCAGTAACCAGTATTAAATCGCGTCCATCTTGCTTAGCGATGGCTTGCTTTTCAATAAAACGTGCACGAAAGTCTTCATCGGCAATTTTGCTTTGTGGTTTTACTTCGATAAATTTTTGCGTGCCGTCTGTGTGGATAAGTAAAAAGTCAGGCGTGTAACGACAAATACGGTTATCAAACTGATATTCGTAACCGAGTGGTTGTGCTTCAAATGCGGCTATTGATGGTGAAAATTCAAAATGGAAACAAGCATCAAACTCTAAAGAGGATTCAACTAAACAGGTAGATTTATTTTTTTGACTAGCAAATTTATGGAGGTTTTTAACACGGGAGTGTTTGAGTTTTCTTCTGTACATGTGAGTCAACCATCTAACCATTTGGTTAAATACTAGACTATGCCACCTTATACTTCCAATTTATGCCATCTTTTAGTACAAATATGTCAACTTATACTTCAAACAACACCCAAATGAGGAATTTGGGTGGCAGTCTTACCAGCCACATCTCGGCACACACGTCACAAACTGTGGCTGCTCCCTTCCGGGCCTGACCAGGTTCGCCTGCTAGTGTTGCGAGAGGACCAATAAGACTACCATTGAGGGCCTTGGTTGGCGCGGGAGGGATTATCTCTACTTTTGCTACGTTATTCAAGGGATAATCGAAAAAGAAAGTGCGATTGCATACTTCATATACAATCGCGGCCTTTTAAACTGTTTTATGTTTACTATTTGCTCTCTAACTGCGCTTTAATATTACGCAGTGCCGCTTTTACTTTTTTCATGTTCTCTGGGCCCATACGTAAAAGCTGTTTTTGTGCAGCGGGTAATTGCTCCCACTCTGCAAATGCATATTGGTAGGTTACTGAATCGCGCAGTAATGGTAAGTTACCTTCTGGCTCTGGTGTATCGAGTAATAAGTCGATTGCATCTTCAAGCGTTTGCGTAAACTCATTATCGCCGTAACCAATTTCTGTATAGGCATTATTAATAAGCGGTTTATATTCTTCAAATAAACGCACGGCTTGGGCGGCGCTCATACTAGTAAATATTTTTACATACGGGGTGTAACGTTCATAACTATTAGGATCGATAGTTAAAATATCACCTTCTGTGACACTAAATTTTTCTTCTGGCTTTATTACTGGTGTATGTTTTGTAGCAACTTTGCCCTTTGCTAAATTATCAACAAACACGACACCACGGCGAATAACATCATCGGTAATCATTAGCTTCATTACCGAATCACTTAAGTATTCATCCATTTTTGCCACAACGACTGCATCACTTTCATCAAGTGGTGGTAATTGCACGGCTGCTGGCTCGGCATCACGCTGCGCTGGCATTTCATAATCTTGCGGTTTATCTGGCAATACTGATGGAACATCTAAAACAGGATCATTCTCTGGCTTTAACTCCATCATAGGCTGCTCTACTGGTGCTGGCTCAACCTCAGTAAGCACTTCTGCCTCGTTGCTTGGCTTAAGCAATACAAATGCAGCGGCGCATACGAGTACCACTAAAATAATAATGGCAAAAAGTAGATTGTTATTAGGTGGACGTTTTTGAACATCTGACGCTGATGGTTTATCTGACATACGAACTCCATTAAAATTAAAATGCAATATCACTTAGAGTATTCTAAATGAGTTTAATTCATAGCTTACAGTAAATAATATTAAAAGCAGCTAAGGTATCCTTTGATTCTTCTAGCTTAAAGACTTAAAGTAAATAAATAAAGTAAAGACGTAGAACAGTTTAGTCCCTTATATGAAAATCAAGCAAGTTGATCCTAACAAACCCAAAGTTGCCCTTCTATTAACAGGGGGTGGCGCACGCGCTGCTTATCAAGTAGGCGTACTTAAAGCATTAGCTCATAGCATGCCTAGAACAGCGCCTCTGCCATTTAGAGTAATAAATGGTACATCTGCTGGGGCTATAAACTCTGCGGCGCTAGCTTGCTATGCCTCCTGCGCGCACTTAGCAGTTAGAAAGCTCGAGTCTGTATGGAAGAACTTTTCTACTTCTATGGTGTATAAAAGTGATTTTTTAAGTGTATTTGGTCATATTACTCGTAATATTTTAACCAGTTTTCAGTCAGAACATATAAATCATCCGCCTGCGAGTTTATTAAACAATCGGCCACTGCGTAAATTATTAAACGAAATATTAGATTTACATCGCATTGAACGCAACTTACATCACAATTACTTAGAAGCGCTTTCGATTACCGCCTCTAGTTATACTACTGGTGATTCGGTGGCGTTTTATCAATCTAATACACGCCTACCATGGCAACGCGCTAAACGTGAGGGCCGCGCTACGCGTATTAATGTTGAGCATTTAATGGCTTCGAGCGCCATTCCTATGGTGTTTCCTAGTGTAAATATTTATAACCATTACTTTGGTGATGGCTCTATACATCAGTTATCGCCTCTAAGCCCATCAATACATTTAGGCGCTGAAAAAATATTCATTATTGGTGTTGAGCAGCCTAAAGAGTTACACCCTGTGGGTTACTCTGCTCATTACCCTGGGCTGTCTTCGGTTGCAGGGCATTTACTCGACAGCGTGTTTACCGACACTATGCAATCTGACTTAGAACGGCTAGAGCGAATTAACCGCACCTTAGGCTTGCTGCCAGCTCGCGATAAACACCAAGAACTTAAGCGCATAGAAACCTGCGTGATCAACCCATCACAAAACTTTAATGCTATTGCCGCGCAGTACTACGACGATATGCCATGGGCAATTAAAGTGTTGCTTAGGATCATAGGGGTTAAAAAACATTCGCAATCGAGTTTAACCAGCTATTTATTATTTGAAAAACGTTATACCCAACATTTAATACAAATTGGTTATGAGGATGGCATGAAAAAGCTGCCTGAAATACGTAAGTTTTTAGAGCTAGATTAGGGCGCTGATGCATGCTCGCCCTGCATCATCTAAGTAACTTACTCAATACCATCAAATAAGTAATGCTCTACTCGCTCTACGCGCCTTGGTTTACCTTGCAGTATTAAAATATCGTTGGCTAGTAATATAGTGTGATCTGATGGATTGTCTATTTCATTATTTTGTCTGCGCAGTGCTTTTATAGACACTTTTCGTTTTGCTAAATTAAGCGCCGCAATACTTTTATTAACCGCAAAAGCTTTATCGGGTAGCGCTATTACATGCAAGTATTCAAGGCGTTCATGCGCGTCTTCGTCTACATCAAGGTACTCACCGGTAAAAAAGCGTTGCAATAATTGATAGCGGTTATGCCTTTCGGTGCTAACACGGCGAATAATACGGCTCATTGGTACCCCCGACATAGACAAAACATGCGAAACCAACATTAAGCTAGCTTCAAGGGTTTCTGGCACAACTTCGGTAACCCCCAGTTCTTTTAAACGCTCCAGCTGACTGTCGTCTTTGGTTCTTATTAGTATTTTTACCTCTGGGGCAACTTGCTTGATTGCATCTATTACTATTTGCGTTTGCTCAAACTCAGTAAAGGTAATAATGACTAAACGTGCTCGCTCTACTCCCGCACATTTTAAAATATCTTTTTGTTTAACATGGCCAAATAATATAGGCTCACCAGCCGCTTTACCTTCTTGAACTAAAATCGGATTACTTTCTATTGCTATATAATCAATGGCTTCTGGTTTTAAAAAACGTGCAACCGTTTGCCCCACCCGTGAAAAGCCACAAATAATGACATGATCACTATACAGTGTGCTGCTTTTAGGTTCACTTTCCCACGCTTGGCTTGCACGATCTAGCACGCCAATACGCTTTAAAATAAAAGGTGTTTTATCAATTAAAAAGGGCGTAAGCGCCATAGAAAGCACCCCTAAAGCAATTAAAAACGATACTTGCTGATTAGTTAGTAACTGATGCTGAGCGCCTAGCGCTATAAGTACAAAACCAAACTCCCCCATTTGCCATAGCATAAATGCACATGCTAGCGCGTCTTGTTTTCGCTCGCCCATTAGCTGAGCACTTATTGCCATTACCGCTATTTTTAATACTAATAACCCAACTAATGCGCCAATAATAAGTAAGCTATTATTAAGCACATACATTACATTGAGCTGCATGCCGACAGTGACAAAAAACAACCCCATTAAAATATCTCTAAATGGCCTAATATCTGCCTCAAGCTGATGCCGGTAATGGCTTTCTCCTAGCATCATGCCTGCTAAAAAAGCGCCCAGCGCCATAGATAAACCAAATGAGTAGGTGAGTAAGGCAGCAAATAAAGCCACCAGCAAAGTGGTAAGCATAAATAGCTCGTCGGTTCGTACCAGCGCAATTTCATTAAATACTTTAGGCAAAATCCATTTACCTATAGCCCAAAGTAGTAAACAAACAAACGCCCCTTTAGTGAGCGCAACCGCTAACGCCCAGCTAATACTTTGCGACCCGGTAGCGGCTAATAAAGGTAAAATAATCAGTAAAGGCACAACCGCAATGTCTTGCAATAAAAGTACCCCAATGGCGAGCTGCCCACGGCGTTTATTTAACTCCCCGTTTTCTTTTAATAGCTTAACAACCACAGCAGTTGAGGACAGCATCATAATAACGCCAATTGTAAAACTGGTGAGCAAACTAAAGTTTAGGCAATATAAAATCACAATAAGCACTGTACTGGTTACTACAACCTGCAATGATCCTAAGCCAAATACTATATTGCGCATTGCCATTAATCGCGAAATAGAAAACTCGAGCCCCAAACTAAATAATAAAAATACTATACCTAGTTCAGCTACTAAATCCATTTCGTGAGTTTGCGTCATCCAGCCAACACTGTGACTACCCGCTAAAACCCCTGTTGCTAAATAAGCCAATATAGGGGGTAGCCCTACGCGCTTAAAAATCCATACAAATAAGACAGCAGCGACTAATAAAGTAAAAATTTGAGTATTAATATTTTGCAAATATTACCTCGTTACTTATAAAAACAGCCATGCTTAACTATAGCAATCACCAATTTATCGGCCAGTTTTTAAATGTGGCATAAAATTCGCTTAGTATTATGAGATCATATACTCGGGGGAAATAAATCAATGGAAAATGTGCATATATTGACACAACGTATTGCTGGACGCGGAGAGTTTTTGCCGTTTTCGGCTGAGCATTATCGTAAAAATGAACCGGCAGCAACGCAAGAGCTAGCTGCAAAATTACAAACCAGTTTAATACTCGAAGATATATTAGCTATTTATGCAAAATTTGCAAAACAACTGCTAAATTTTTCAGGTATACAGTTCAAGTCTGCGCTAGGTACAGTGCAAACACCTGATTGCGATATTGATACGCTTTCTTATACTTTTGATTTAATTGTCGAAAATGATAATTTAGGGCAACTAATATACTTTAGTAAATATCCTCTGAGTGTTGCCATAGAACAAAAACTACAATATTTTCATAGTGCGCTGCTCTACCCTTTACGTAATGCGATAATGTATAACAGGGTATTAAAACTTGCCACAAAAGATGCATTAACGGGACTAAGCAATAGAAGTCAATTTAATGACACCTTACTGCAAAAGCTTGAAAACTGCCGCCGTTACCAGCGTCCATTTAGTTTAATGTTGCTTGATTTAGACAGTTTTAAACAAGTAAACGATAACTTTGGTCATAAAGTGGGTGACGATGTACTTAAAGAGTTTGCCTTAGTACTTAATGGCTCTATTCGAGGCACTGACTCTGTATTTAGATTTGGTGGCGATGAATTTGCAATACTAATTGAAGATCCTGAGTTTACTACTAATAAAGTAATAGCTGAGCGCATTATGCAACGCGTTAAAAACTCAAAGATAATGGCGCAGTACTTAGTTACTACCAGTATTGGCTTTACTTTAGCGAGTAGCCAAGACACCGAAAACGATGTTTTTTCGCGAGCTGATAAAGGTTTATATAAAGCCAAAGCAGCGGGACGAAATTGCGCCAAAGCATATTAAGTACAGCAATTAATATTGTTGTAAATAAAAAAGCCTAGCTTCCCCCGCTAGGCTTTTTTATTGCTGCCTAAGTAGTTTTAATAAGTCTACCTACTTAGGGAGCCACTTTGCCGATAAAAACTTATACATAACCAACGCAATGCAAAAACCAAAAAAGAAACCACTGAGTAAATTAAGTAATGCAGCAATGCTAGCAAGTGGCGTAAATAACACTAACAACAGCGGTACACTCACTCCTAAAATAAAAAACAACCCACCTTTACCTAACCAATAAGCCAGTAAAATACTAGCGCACACTATTCCACCCGCTATAGCGCAGCCTAATGTCACTATATCAAGCGTTAAAAAATAATTAGCAAGCACAGCAATAACCGCTGTAATTAGCATACCTTGTGGTGCTTTATTTACTAACGATAAGCCTGCATGCGGCTCCTTACTCATTATTTACACTCCCAATAAATACCGTTTTCATCACTATGGTTAGCACTTATAAAATAGCCTACCACTTGTACTAGGTCATCATTATAAAAAATTAACGGCACATTAGCACGCAGCCAAGGAGCCACTTTTGCATCTTTAAACCAATGCTTGAGCGTATTACTTCCTGGTTTTTTTAAAGGTTTGATGCGCGCACTATTACAATTAAAACGCACGCTTACTTGCTCATCTGCAGTTGGCGCTCTGACTCCTACGCCACTGTGTTTTTTTAGTAAGCGACCATCGGCAAGCTTTAGCTCACTGCGAGTAATTAGTGTGTTGTTTAATATTTGCGTACTTGGTACAACAAAATATAAATGCCCTTGATGGCGGCGTATTTGTCCATCACTAAGCTCAATAAGCATTTGTGCATCGCTTTTAGCTGCAATAGCCTGATTAATTATTTGCTCCAGCTGCTTTTGCGATGGTAATACATGAGTAAATAGCTCTAGCCATGCACGTACTACATTGGCTGTTCTAATAGGAGTAAATTTGGCAATAGCACTTATACTTAACGCCTGCTGAGAATTAACGCATTGCGTTAAATCAATGTGAGTATATTCGTTGAGTAAAGCGTGTTGCTGCTGCAGTAAACTAATACTGCGAGCGGTACATTGTTCAAAACCATTAAAGCGCGCTGCTAATATTGGCACAACTTGCTGGCGCATAAAGTTACGCTCAAAGCGCTCATCAGTATTAGAATCATCGGTAACATGGTTAAGTGCATATTGCGCCGCAAAGGCTTCTATATCACTGCGTTTTACCGCTAACAGCGGCCTGAAACATAATCGGCCGCTGGTTAAAGTGCGCTCGCGCTGCATTGCACCTAAACCTTTTAAACCCGAGCCACGTTTTAAGCGCAGTAAAAAGGTTTCTATTTGGTCGTTTAAATGTTGCCCAAGTAAAATAATGCTGCCATGTGGACTTAGCTCATCTAATGCTTGGTAACGAGCATCGCGCGCTTGCGCCTCTAGGCTCGTGCGTGACTGCTGCTCTATATTTACTTTAGCCGTTTGAAATGGCACATTTAGCTCATTGCACAGGGTTTGACAAAAAACCTGCCAGTCGTCGGCATACTGGCTCAAACCATGGTGTATATAAATAGCAGAAACTTGCAGTGCAGGATCCTGCACTCGTAAAGCATGCATTAAATGCAGTAACACCACAGAATCAACGCCACCAGAAAGTGCCACAGTAAACACCCTATGACCTTGCTCAATATATTGACCCAATGATTGTTTTACTTGTTGATAAATAAGCGATGTGTGCATTAATTTAACCTGAGCTCCAGATAATTTAGCCAATAATTTTAAAATACTAAGTTTTAGGTACTTGATTTTAGCCATTTTAAAACAAAAAAACCGCATAAGCGGCTTTTTTAAATATTTATTGCTAATTAGTAAAAGAATTTAAGAGCAATAACCAAACGACATTAAGCGTTTGTAGCGCTGATCAAGCATCTCTTCAAGCGAAAGTGCTTGTAGGTCGGCTAAGTCACGCTTTAATCGCACTTTTAAATTACGTGCCATAGCATCATAATTACGGTGCGCTCCACCTAATGGCTCATCTACTAAGTTGTTAATTAGGTCTAACTCTTTAACTCGCTTAGCAGTTACACCCATAGCTTCAGCAGCAAGTGGGGCTTTATCGGCGCTTTTCCATAAAATAGACGCACACCCTTCAGGAGAAATTACTGAGTAAGTACTGTATTGCAACATGTTAACACGATCGCCAACACCAATTGCTAACGCACCACCCGATCCACCTTCACCAATAACCGTACAAATAGTTGGCACTTTTAAAGAGGCCATTACTTTAAGGTTACGGGCGATAGCTTCTGACTGGCCACGCTCTTCAGCACCCACACCAGGATAAGCTCCAGGGGTGTCGATAAAGGTCATAATTGGCATTTTAAAACGCTCAGCCATTTCCATTAAGCGCAATGCTTTACGGTATCCTTCAGGCTTTGGCATACCAAAGTTACGTTTAATTTTTTCAGCGGTACCACGGCCTTTTTGTTGGCCAATAACCATTACTGGTTCGCCATCTAAACGCGCTATACCACCTAAAATTGCCGGATCATTAGCAAAAGTACGATCACCTGCAAACTCGTCAAACTCCGTAAAAATACGCTCGATATAATCTCGAGTATAAGGACGCAACGGATGACGTGCCAGCTGTGATACTTGCCAAGCGCCAAGTTCAGAGAATATTTTCTCTTTTAATCGGTCGCTTTTCTCTTTTAGCTTGCTGACTTCCTCTTCTAATTCAAGGTCTAATTCGCCAGCGCGGCTTACATTTTGTAATTCTTCAATTTTCACTTCTAATTCTGCAATCGGAAGCTCAAAATCAAGATAATTGAGGCTCATGCTCTAAACTACCTAATTAGTTAAATTCTAGTTCTACATCTTGCGCTGCCATTAGCGATAACTTATGAATTAAGTCGTCACTTGGCGTAACACACCATTCGATCCCTAGGGTTAATTGCGCCAATGCATCTGGGCGTTGGTAATAAACCTTGATCGGACACGTTCCCATTTTATATGGTTCGAGTACTTTTTGTAATTTATCGAAGAAACCTGCCTCGACTTGCACCATGTTCAGCGTCATTTTAATCGCTTTAATACGTTTTTCACGCGCTTGAGCAATGGTGTTTATTTCTCTGGCGGTCATTGTAATACCACCAGAGAAGTTATCAAAGCTGACCTGTCCAGATATCACCAAAATATTATTAACTTGGAGCATATCTTGGTATTTTTCAAACTCATCTGAATATAAGCGTACATCAATGCGGGCGCTCTTGTCATCTAAAGTTATTAATGCCCACCTATTTCCTTTTTTATTAATAAGCACTCTGGCCGAAATTACAAGCCCTGCAGCTGTAGATACTACATCGCGATTAGTAGGCTGTAAATCGACCAATTTACCACTGGTATAATATTTTAGCTCGCGGCGATATTGATTTATTGGATGACCGGTTAAATAAAGACCAAGGGTTTCTTTTTCGCCATCGAGCCATTCGTTATCGGTGAGTCCTGTGGCTTTAATAAAGGCTTGCTCTACTTCATCGGGTTCAGTGGCTAATAAGCCAAATAAATCACTTTGCCCTAATAACTCTGCTTTATTGTGCTGATCGGCGGCGCGCATGGCACTTTTTAAGCTTGCCAATAACGTGGCGCGCCCTGATTGAGTTTTTTCAGGGCCTAGCTGATCAAGTGCCCCTGAATAAATAAGTTTTTCGGTTACACGTTTATTTAAGCGTTTTAAATCAACACGGGCACAAAAATCAAATAAATCTTTAAATGGTCCGCCCTTAGCGCGTGCTTCTAAAATTGCATCTACAGGTGCTTCACCTACTCCTTTAATAGCGCCAATACCGTAAACAATTTCGCCTTGCAGGTTTACTGTAAATTTGAACTCGCCTGCATTCACATCAGGCGGGAGCAAGGTGAGTTTCATGTTTTCACATTCATCCACCAAAATAACTATTTTGTCGGTATTATCCATATCGGCCGACATTACCGCAGCCATAAACTCTGCTGGATGATGGGTTTTCATCCACAGTGTTTGATACGACACTAATGCATACGCAGCGGAGTGCGATTTATTAAAACCATAACCTGCGAACTTTTCTACCAGATCGAAGATCTTAATTGCTAGTTCGCCGTCAATGCCGTTATTTCGCGCACCATCTTCAAATGTTGAACGCTGTTTTGCCATTTCTTCGGGCTTTTTCTTACCCATAGCACGGCGCAGCATATCGGCGCCGCCTAGTGTATAGCCTGCTAATACTTGGGCTATTTGCATTACTTGTTCTTGATACAAAATAATGCCGTAGGTTGGCTCTAAAATAGGTTTTAAGCTTTCGTGCTGATACTGCGCATCGGGGTATGAGATTTCTTCGCGACCTAATTTTCGGTCGATAAAGTTATCTACCATGCCCGATTGCAGCGGACCGGGTCGAAACAAGGCTACTAAAGCAATCATATCTTCAAAGCTGTCGGGCTTTAAGCGCCTTACTAAGTCTTTCATGCCCTTTGATTCTAGCTGAAACACCGCAGTCGTTTCGGCGCGCAGTAGTAAGTCAATACTCTTTTTATCATCCAACGGAATAGTATTAATATCTACTGGTTCTTTACCGGTGCGCGCTAAGCGCTCGTTGGTCATGTCGAGCGCCCACTGTAATATAGTCAGCGTTCGTAAGCCTAAAAAGTCAAACTTAACTAAACCGGCAGTTTCTACATCGTTTTTATCAAACTGAGTAACCGGAAACTTACCTTCGTCATCGCAATAAAGAGCAGCAAAGTCGGTAATTGTGGTGGGCGATATTACTACCCCACCCGCATGTTTACCGGCGTTACGTGTACACCCTTCGAGAATACGACACATGTCGATTAAATCTTTTACTTCATTGTCGCCATCGTAGGCTTCTTGCAAGCGTGGCTCTATATCAAATGCCTTGGCAAGTGTCATCCCAGGATCGCCTGGGATCATTTTTGAAATACGATCAACAAAACCGTACGGGTGACCTAATACTCGGCCAACATCGCGTATTACCGCTTTTGCCGCCATGGTTCCAAAGGTAATAATTTGCGATACCGCGTTACGCCCATACAAGGCCGATACATGATCAATCACCTCATCGCGCCTATCCATACAAAAATCGACGTCGAAATCGGGCATTGAAATACGTTCTGGGTTCAAAAACCGCTCAAACAGCAAGTCAAATTCCAATGGATCAAGGTCGGTAATTTTAAGCGCGTAGGCTACCAGTGATCCTGCACCTGACCCACGCCCAGGGCCAACTGGAATATTGTTATCTTTGCTCCACTGAATAAATTCCATTACGATTAAGAAATAACCTGGGAATCCCATTTCGTTAATTACACCAAGCTCTATATCTAGACGCTCATCGTATTCAACGCGTTTTTCTTTACGCTCTTGTTCATCAGGAAATAAAAACTGCAATCGCTCTTCAAGACCGTCTTGTGACACCTTAACTAAAAAGTCTTCAATTTTAAGTGAGCCGGTCGGATAATCTGGCAAAAAGTAAGTGCCAAGCTGCACCGTTACATTACAGCGTTTGGCTATTTCTACGGTGTTTTGTAATGCCTCTGGAATGTCGCTAAATAACTCAGCCATTTGCTCTGGCGTTTTTAAGTATTGCTCTTCTGAAAATCGTTTAGGGCGGCGTTTATCATCCAGTGTATAACCATCAAAAATAGCCACGCGAATTTCGTGTGCTTCAAAGTTTTCTGGTTTTAAAAACACCACTTCGTTAGTGGCCACAACGGGTAATTGCTCTTTAGCAGCAAGCTCTACCGCCATGTGCAAGTAATCTTCTTCAAGCGGTCGATTAGTTCGCACCAGCTCAAGGTAGTAGTTATCACTAAAATGCTGTTTATAAAAACTAACAACCGATTCAATAACACTCGGATTATTTTTTAATAACGCTTTACCTAAATCACCGTCTTTTGCACCAGAGAGTATTATTAACCCGGCTTTAAGTTCTATTAGCCAATCACGATCAATCACCGGGCGATGAAATACATGCCCGCGCTGATATGCTTTAGATATTAATAAAGTGAGGTTTTTATAACCTTGATTATCTTTTGCTAAAATAGTAATGCGGCTTGGCTCGTTTTCAAACTCAGGGCTGCGTAGCCAAAAGTCAGCACCCACTATAGGTTTTATACCTGTGCTGTGGGCTGTTTCGTAAAAACGCACTAAGCCACATAAGTTCATTTGGTCGGTAATAGCAATTGCCGGCATTTGTAGTTCTTGTGCTTTGGCTACAATTGGCTTGGTTTTGGCAAGGCCATCAACCATCGAAAAATCAGAGTGAACTCTTAAGTGAACAAAATCTGGAGCTGCCATGTTTACGCCTCACCCTTGGCTTGCGCTAATACACGTTGCACTGGTTTAAAGCTTTTACGATGCTCCTTTATTGCGCCATATTGCTCAAGTGCTGCAAAATGCGCTTTGGTTGGATAGCCTTTATGCCCTGCAAAACCATATTCTGGGTGGCGTTTATCTAGCTCGACCATTTCGTTGTCGCGCGCTACTTTAGCTAAAATAGAAGCGGCTGAAATTTCGGCTACTAAGCTGTCGCCTTTTACTATTGCTTGCGCTGGTATGGTTAACTTAGGTAGGCGGTTGCCATCTATAAATACAAATTCAGGTTGCGTGCTTAGCCCCTCTACTGCGCGAGTCATGGCAAGCATAGTGGCGTGCAGAATATTTAGTTCATCAATCTCTGTTGGGCTGCAACGACCATACGCGTAACACAATGCTTTTTCTTGAATTTCAATGGCAAGCGCTTGGCGTTTTTTATCCGTTAATTTTTTTGAATCTGCTAAACCTGCAATAGGCTTTGAGGGATCTAAAATAACGGCAGCAGTAACTACGTCGCCAACAAGGGGGCCACGCCCTACTTCGTCAACACCGGCAATAAGGGCTACATTGGGTCGTTCAATTTGCATTTATTAACTCCGCTACAGCATTGGCTGCTTGTTCGCTGGCATTTAACCTAATTTTTTTGTGGATCGCTAAAAAGCGTGCTTTTAATGCTTGGTTATCGGTATTTAGCATAGGCGTAAGTGCTTGCGTTAAATTAGCTACATTGCACTCACTTTGCAAAAACTCGGGTACGAGTTCTTCATCGGCCAATAAATTCGGCAATGAAAAATACTTTATATTAAAGGTAAATAAGGTTTTAAAAATCCAATAGCTCAGTGGTTTAATTTTATAACCCACTACCATGGGCTTTTTATACAGCATGCCCTCAAGCGTGGCAGTACCCGACGCTAATAAAATAGCATCGGCTGCTTGCATAGCTTGTTTTGATTGCCCATCCAGCAAACTAATTTTAAGCGTTGGCGCAGTAGCATTTAAAATTTCAGTAAACTGCGCTTTGCGTTTGGCGTTAACCAATGGCACCACAATTTTAAGTGCTGGGTTTTGCGCTTGTAACTGCACGGCTGTTTTAATATAGGTTTCGCTTAATAAGCCTACTTCTGAGCCGCGACTACCAGGTAGCAGGGCAAGTACTTTATCATCAGGGCTTAAACCTAGCTCTTTGCGGGCTTTGCTATCGTCGTGCTCAAGCGCTATATCGTCTGCTAATGTGTGCCCTACAAATGTACAAGGTACTTGGTGCTTGTCGTAAAATTCTTTTTCAAACGGTAATAATGCAAGCACTAAGTTAGTAGCAGCACTTATGGTATGAATGCGTTTTTCTCGCCATGCCCAAACCGAGGGGCTTACGTATTGTACTGTTTTAACTCCGGCGTCTTTAAGGGGTTTTTCTACGCGCAAGTTAAAATCGGGCGCATCTATGCCAATAAATACATCAGGTGGGTTATCAATAAAATGTTGCACCAGTTGTTTACGTATTTTAAGCAAGCGCGGTAGGCGCCCTAATACTTCAACCAACCCCATTACCGACAACTCATCCATGTCGTAAAGCGTGTTACAGCCTTGCGCCTGCATTTTAGGGCCCGCTATACCTTCAAAAATCGCATCGGGAAAATGCTTTTTAAGTGCTTTAATTAAGCCTTCACCTAAAATATCGCCCGACAGTTCACCTGCCACAATACCAATTCGTAGTTGTTTTTGATCTTTATTCATTTGATTTTTTCACACGTAAACTAGGGCCTGTTTGCCTTTATGGGTTAACAGGCTCTGGGCGTTAATTGAAACTAGTTTACCGCGTTTTCGTATTGGATTAAATGCTTAAAACTAAGTGCTTAAATTTGCTAAAAATAGCCCAGGTACTGTATGCTTTTGATACTGATTAAGCACTAACCGCTTATATTGCGTTTTGCTAATATAAATGTTGACTTCAAATGGTCAAAAGTAAATACTAATGTAACTTTCAGTAATTACTGAAACCTTATAAAATCAACGCACCCGTCAAATTATTGCTTTGTGCTGTAACTACATCACATATTTAGGAGCTAAACATGATAGATGAAACCTTTGTGGATCTATCGCGATTGCAGTTCGCTGTTACCGCCCTCTTTCACTTCTTATTTGTACCTTTAACTATAGGTATGACTTGGATCTTAGTTATTATGGAATCGGTTTACGTTATGACCGGTCGTGAAATTTATCGCGATATGACTAAGTTTTGGGGGAAATTGTTTGGTATTAACTTTGCAATTGGTGTGGCTACGGGTCTTACCATGGAGTTTGAGTTTGGTACCAACTGGTCTTATTATTCCCATTACGTAGGTGATGTTTTTGGGGCTCCCCTAGCAATTGAAGGGTTAATGGCATTCTTTTTAGAATCAACTTTTGTGGGTATGTTCTTTTTAGGTTGGGACCGGCTCTCTAAACGCCAGCACTTAGGTGCTACCTTTTTAATGGCAATTGGTACTAACATGTCGGCGTTATGGATTTTAATTGCCAACGGCTGGATGCAAAACCCAGTAGGTGCCGAGTTTAATTACCAAACCATGCGCATGGAAATGACCAGCTTTGCAGAGCTGGTATTTAACCCTGTAGCACAGGTTAAATTTATTCATACCGTATCTGCAGGTTATGTTGCTGCATCTATGTTTGTGCTCGGTATTAGTGGTTATTATATTTTAAAAGGACGCGACTTAGCCTTTGCTAAACGCTCGTTTTCAGTCGCCTCTGGCTTTGGTTTAGCCTCTATTTTTTGTGTTATTTTGCTCGGCGATGAATCGGGTTATGAAGTAGGAGAAGTGCAAAAAGTAAAACTGGCCACCATTGAAGCAGAATGGCATACCGAAGAAGCTCCAGCAGCGTTTACACTTATAGGTTTCCCAGATTCAGAAAAGCAGGTAACTCACGGCGCTGTAAAAATCCCGTATGCATTAGGGCTTATTGCAACTCGCTCGCTCGATGAGCAAGTGACCGGTATTAACGATCTAGAAAAACAACACGAAGTGCGAATTCGTAACGGTATGATTGCGTACGAATACCTAGTAAAACTGCGCGCTGGTGATGACACGCCTGAAAACGTCGCTAAATTTAACACCCTAAAAGACGATTTAGGCTACGGCCTATTACTGAAGCGTTATACATCTGATGTAGTAGATGCCACAGAAGAGCAAATTCAAAAAGCAGTTAAAGACTCTTTTCCTAAAGTGGGCCCAATGTTTTGGTCTTTTCGTATTATGGTTGGCTGTGGCGTATTAATGCTGGGTGTGTTTATTCTTGCTTTTTACTATAACGCGCAGCGAGTTATTGAGCAAAAACGTTGGCTGTTATGGGCTACTGTTTTAAGTATTCCACTGCCGTGGATAGCCATTGAATTTGGTTGGATTGTGGCTGAATATGGTCGCCAGCCTTGGGCTATTTCTGAAATATTACCAACCTTTTTAGCAACTTCTACGCTAACGGTAAACGATATTTTAATTAGCTTAACTGGGTTTATTGTATTTTATACCGGCTTAGCCATTGTTGAAGGTTGGTTAATGCTACGCTTTATTAAGCAAGGCCCAAGCTCACTACATACCGGTAAGTATCACTTTGAACTACCTAATAACACCACTGAAGGTAGAGGAGAGCAATCATGATTTTTGATTATGAAACATTAAAAATGCTGTGGTGGTTGATCATAGGCATACTGCTAATTGGCTTTGCAATTACCGACGGCATGGATATGGGCGTTGCTATGCTGCTGCGCCTAGTGGGTAAAACTGATTCAGAGCGCCGCACCGTTATTAATACTATTGGCCCGCATTGGGATGGCAACCAAGTATGGTTTATTACCGCCGGTGGTGCACTATTTGCCGCGTGGCCTATGGTATATGCAGCGGCTTTTTCAGGCTTTTATTTTGCTATGATGCTGGTATTGTTTGCATTATTTTTTAGACCACTTGGGTTTGATTACCGCAGTAAAGTAGATTCAAAACGCTGGCGTAATAACTGGGACTGGGGCCTATTTGCTGGCAGTGCCATTCCTGCATTAGTATTTGGTGTGGCCTTTGGTAACCTCTTTTTAGGTGTGCCTTTTAGCATTGATAATTTTTTACGAGTAAGTTACCAAGGTTCGTTCTTTGCACTACTCAACCCATTTGCACTGTTAGTAGGTGTAATTAGTATTACTATGTTAATAGCTCATGCAGGTATGTGGCTACAACTGCGTACTGCTAGCTTAGTTGCAGAGCGCTCAGGGCAATATGGTCGTTATGCACTTATTCTATTTATTGTGCTATTTGCAGCAGCTGGTTTTTGGGTTGCTAATTTAACGGGTTATCAAATTGTATCTATGCCGGATACACAAAGCCATGCCGACCCACTGGCAAAAGTAGTTACAACTGCGCAAGGGGCTTGGCTAACTAATTACAGTGAGCGCCCTTGGACTATGACCTTCCCTATTTTAGCGTTTGCAATGGCACTCAGTGCATTGTTGTTCTCTAAATTAAATAAACCCGCATTAGGGCTTGCTTCAACAAGCTTAATGTTAATAGGCATTATTATGACGGCAGGCGTATCACTGTTCCCCTTTATTATGCCATCGAGTAATAACCCAAATATTAGTTTAACTATTTGGGATGCGGTGTCGAGCCATATGACGCTTAACGTTATGTTTGTTGCCGTAGTTATTTTTGTGCCAATTATTTTATCTTACACCATCTGGTGTTACGTAAAAATGTGGCGCCGCGTTACGGTAGAAGAAATAGAAAACAACCCTCACGGTAGCTACTAAGGAGACTAAACTATGTGGTATTTCGCTTGGATTTTAGGTGTACTTTTAGCCTGTACCTTAGGTGTAATAAATGTAATGTGGTATGAGTTTCAGCAAAATAAAGACAGTATTGCTGATGACGAGCAAGTAATGCATGATTTATTAAAAGAGACTAACACAACTAAAAATGACGACTAACACCCGCCCTGATCGCGCGCAACAGCAGTCTTTGCGCGCTTTTTTAAAGCGTCGAAGTAAACCCGCTGCAATGCTATTAAAGCTTAGCATTGCACTGGGTACTGTTAACGCATTACTCATGATTGCAGGGGCTTATTTACTTGCTCAGGCTATTCATAATGTAATTTTTGAACAGCAAAGCTTGGCTGAAATCACTTACTTATTATGGCCTTTGGCCGGTATTATTTTGCTTCGCGCGGTATTTTTAGCACTAAGTGAACGCTTTAGCGCTTATGCTGCACTTAAAATAAAGTCGGCAATGCGCCAAACCCTACTTAATAAGCTCAGTCTACTTGGGCCAAGCTATGTAGAGCAACATGGCCAAGGTGCTACCCTCAATACATTGCACAATGGTGTAGAAGCGCTACACGATTATTATGCTAAGTACCTACCTGGCGTTGCCTACAGTGCGCTTATTCCGCTGGCTATATTAATCGTTATTTTTCCGACAGATTACAAAGCTGGGCTAATATTTTTATTAACTGCCCCGCTCATTCCTTTTTTTATGATTTTAGTTGGCTCAAAAGCCGAAGCGCTTAATCAACAACGTTGGCAACAACTGGCGGTATTAGGGAATTACTTTTTTGATCGCGTACAAGGGCTTACCCAACTTAAACTATTTAACGCCACTCGCTTAGAGCTAAAACAAATTGCTAAAATATCTGATGACTTTAGACACGCAACACTTAGCGTATTAAAAATTGCTTTTTTATCATCATTTGCATTGGAATTTTTGGCAACCATTAGTGTGGCATTAGTGGCGGTTATTATTGGTTTTAGATTGTTTTTTGGCACACTTGATTTTGCCACTGGTTTTGTGGTTTTACTGTTAGCGCCTGAATTTTATTTGCCGCTGCGTCAATTAGGCAGCCACTATCATGCGCGCTTGCAAGGTATAAGTGCCGCCGCCGACATGCTAATAATTTTAAATGCCCCATTGCCTGAGCAACAAAGCGAACACACCACAGACAAAATTAGCGCTACTATTAGCTCAATTACAGTTAATAACCTTAGCTTTACCTACCCAAATAGTGACGAAGGAATAAAAAATATAAACTTATCTCTACCCAACAAAGGGTTAATTGCCGTTGTTGGTGCCAGTGGCTCGGGTAAAAGTACCCTATTTGATTGCTTATTAGGGTTTCACCCTGAGGTAATTAAGCATATAAGTATTAATAATCAAATTTTAAGTACTGCACATATTGGGCAATTACAAAATCGCATTGCGTGGATACCGCAATCAGCCACGTTATTTTACGACACTATTGCTGCCAATATTAAATTAGCTAAGCCTAATGCAACACTACAAGAGCTTGAACATGCAGCAAAGCAAGCAGGTGCTTTGGATTTTATAAAGGCACTGCCTGATGGTTTTAATACTTTAATTGGCGAGCAAGGTGAGGGGCTTTCTGGTGGTCAAAAGCAACGTATTGCCCTTGCCCGTGCTTTTATAAAACAAGCACCTATATTGGTACTTGACGAGCCTACCGCGCACCTTGATAGCGAAACAGAGCAAGTTATTCAACATGCTATAGCTGATTATGCAAAACATAATTTAGTGCTGGTTATTGCGCACCGGCTCAATACGGTCAAAAATGCTGAGCAACTTATTGTAATGCACAATGGCAAAATAGCTCAGCAAGGTTGCTTTAATAGCTTAGCGGCTGAAGCTGGTGAATTTGCCACTTTACTGCAAACAGCCCAGCAAGGAGCAGTTAATGCATAACTTTATTCGTTTACTAAAACTGTGCCGGCCTCACTACAAAGCCATGTTGTTGGGTACCTTTTTAGCCACTATTACAGTACTTGCTAATGTGGGGTTACTGGCTATATCGGGCTGGTTTTTAGCCTCAATGGCAGCAGCCGGTCTTGCCGGTACACAAATGAATTACTTTACTCCTGCGGGTACTATTCGCTTTTTAGCGATTGTACGCACCGCATCACGGTATGGAGAACGCTTAGTAACTCACAATGCTACTTTTTTAATGCTAAGTGAAATTCGCGTTAGTGTGTTCTCTACCCTCAGTAAACTCAATAATGTTGACTTAGCAATGAGCCGCAGCGCCGATTTAGTTAATCGGCTACAAAACGATGTAGACGCGCTAGATAAGTTTTACTTAAACGTATTATTACCTATGTTAGTTGCGCTATTAAGTGTACCTATTATTATGCTGTTTATGTCGGCATACAACGCCGATGTCGCACTTATTTGTTTTACTGGCATTGTTCTGATTGGCGTCGTTTTACCCGCTTTTCTTAGCGCTAAATTAAATAAAAACAGCCACAAAGAAACACAGTTAAGTGCACAGCTGCGCTCTGAGCTTTCCGACACTTTATCCGGCCTTAGAGAACTAAGTATTTACCAAGCTCGGGAGCAGCAAATTGCTAAGTGCGATGATTTAAGCGAGCAGTATAATCAGCAACTGTTTATTCGCCACAAGGCGCTGGCTAATACCGATGGTTTAAGCTTATTAGTTGTACAACTGGCCATGATCGCAAGTATTGTGACCATAGCGCCCCTGGTTTACAGTAATGCCATGGTTAATGTTGAGCTGGCAATGCTAAGCCTATTTGTGCTCGCCAGCTTTGAGAGTGTGTTACTCCTGCCAAATGCGTTTATTGAATTACCAAATGTGTTAAAAGCAGCTGAACGTTTATTTACGCTTGAAGATAAAGCCGCAAATGCTAATACGCAATATGATGCCGCTATAAATAATAATTTGGCTTTGCAAAATCCCTCACTAACACTTAAGAACATTAGTTATTGTTACGATAAACCCCCAGCATTAAATGACGTGAGTTTTGAGCTAAAGCCGCAGCAAAAAGTGGCCATTGTTGGTAGAAGCGGCAGCGGTAAAACCACCTTAGTTAACTTACTCACCGGTTTATGGCCACAGCAACAAGGCAATATTACCTTGAGTGAGCAAGGCAACTGCGTTGATTTGCATTTATTAAGTAATGATAATCGAGCAAGGTTAATTAATATTTTGGCTCAACAGCATCATATTTTTGATGGCACTTTAAAAGAAAACCTATGCTATGCAGCGCCTAATGCAACTAAAGCGCAAATGCTAGATGCACTAGCGCATGCACAACTTAGCCCGTGGTTTACTGAGTTAAAATCGGGGTTAGATACCCGCTTAGGTACCGGTGGGCGTAATGTGTCACAAGGTCAGTCGAGGCGGATTGCGGTTGCGCAGGCTTTATTGCAAAACCCCGCTATTTTAGTGCTTGATGAGCCAACAGAAGGGCTAGATAATCAATCTAAACAAAGTGTAATGCATGCCATTATGCAAGTTATGAGTAACGCCAGTGTACTTACTATTACCCATGATCCAGCCCTGCTTGAGCATATGGATAATATTATTTGGTTAGAGGATGGGCGCGTAATAGCACAAGGCACCCATCAGCAATTACTTAGCGATCCTGCTTACACGTCACTTACTATCCGTTTTTAATTCGCTTTATCTATTACGGTAACTTGCACATCAATAACGCCGACTTTAGGGTCGGCTATCTTTTTAAACATACTGCTCGATAAATCTATAATACGCCCGCGTATATAAGGACCTCGGTCGTTAATTCTCACTATTACCGACTTATTATTTGCTAGGTTTGTTACTTTCACTTTAGTACCAAAGGCCAGCTTAAGATGCGCTGCCGTTGCTGCTTGCTGATCAAAGCGTTCGCCATTTGCGGTGGTTCTTCCTTGGTCTTTATCGGCATAAAATGATGCTTTGCCAAGCTGTGTCAGCTCCCCTGAGCTTGATTTTACAAGTGGTTGACTACTACAACCTGCAAGGATAATAGCAATAAAAGTAACAGTGAGTTTTTTAAGTATCATTTAATAGCTTATGTAATTGATATAATTAGCAACTAGCCTACAGCTACTTGCCTGAGCTGATCCTGAATTACTCACTAATAATTATAAATAATAAGCAATAAAAAACCACCATCGATTACTCTTAGGTGGTTTTTTATATAAGCTAAAAGGCGTTTATCGTACGATACCGCGCTCTGAGCTTTTAACAAAATCTATCATTAACTGTACTGCTGGATACTTTTGCGCATCTTCGCTAAGTGACTCAATTGCTTCATCTACACCTAGGCTTTTACGATAAAATACTTTATAAGCACGGCGTACAGCCATTATCTCATCGCTTTGAAAACCACGGCGTTTCATGCCCTCAGTATTAATTGCAACTGGACCTGCAGGTATACCTATAGTGGTAACAAATGGTGGTACATCTTTATTAATAGCTGAATACATGCCTACAAATGCATGTGCGCCTACCTTACAAAACTGATGTATACCTGAGTTGCCCGCAAGAATAACCCAGTCACCAATATGTACATGCCCTGCTACACTGGCGTTATTAGCAAATATAACATTATCGCCAATCACTGCATCGTGAGCAACATGGGTATAGGCCATAAACAGGTTATTACTACCTATAATGGTTACGCCCTGATCTTGAATTGTGCCACGGTGAATTGTAACGCATTCACGAATAATATTATTGTCACCAATAGTGAGCGATGTTGGTTCGTTGTTGTACTTTTTGTCTTGGCATGCTTCACCAACCGACGCAAACTGAAAAATATGATTTCCAGAACCGATAGTTGATGGGCCTTTAACTACAACATGAGACTCAATAATACAGTTATCACCAATGACAACATCATTGCCAATATAACTATATGGTCCCACTGAAACATTGCTGCCTAGTGTCGCGCCTGGTTCGATTATTGCCGTTGGATGAATCACAATTAAAACTCTCTTCTCGCACACATAATTTCGGCGCTACATACTAGCTTGCCATCGACTTTTGCTTCTGCTGCAAACTTCCATAAATTACGACGTTCTTTTAAAAACTCAACATGTAAATGCATAGTATCACCAGGAAGTACTGGTTTTTTAAAACGTGCATTATCTACAGCTGCAAACAAATACAATTCATTTTCGCTACGGTTTTCAACCGTTTTAAAGCCAAGTAACCCAGTTGCTTGAGCCATGGCTTCTAATATTAATACACCCGGAAAAATTGGCTGATTTGGGAAATGCCCGGTAAAAATGGGTTCGTTTATAGTCACATTTTTAATAGCATGCAAAGATTTGCCAGGTGTAAAGTCAATTACTCTATCAACTAATAACATCGGGTAGCGATGCGGTAATAAACTTAAAATTTCTTGAATATCAAGGCTATTTAATTCGTTTGCCAAAATAGCATCCTCATTAGTGTTCAACGTTTATGGCTTATTTAATTGCTCAAGTGCTTTAATACGGCTTTTCATTTCAGAAAGGTTACGCAAGTGAGCGATTGATTTACGCCATTCTTTGTTTGTAGTATGAGGTATACCAGATGAATAGATACCTGGCTCGGTGATTGATTTTGTCACCATACTCATACCCGTAATTATAACACCATCACAGACGCTCATGTGACCATTAATTGCTGTCATGCCGCCAATTTGGCAGTTTTTACCTATGGTGACGCTACCAGCAAGTACAGTACAACCAGCAATAGCTGTGCCTGAGTTAACTTCAACGTTATGTGCTATTTGGCATTGGTTATCAATAATTACATTACTATGGATAATAGTATCGTCAAGTGCACCACGATCAATTGTAGTACTTGCGCCAATTTCAACTTTATCACCAATAATAACAGAGCCAAGCTGAGGAATTTTAATCCATTGCCCACGCTCATTAGCATAACCAAAACCATCACTACCTATAACGCTATTGGCTTGCAACAAACAATCTGAGCCAATTTCAACATTATGATAAATAGTTACATTCGACCAAAGCTTAGTGCCTGAGCCTATTTTAACACCTTCACCAATAAAACTGTTCGGACCAATTTGTACGTTATCGTTAATTATTGCATTGCTTTCAATTACCGTATTAGCGCCAATAGCGGCACTTTTACTTACTGTCGCATTTGGGTGAACAACCGCGCTTGGATGAATGCCTGTTGCGGCAGAGCGTGGCGTCGTATCCATTAATTGCGCAAGCTTGGCGTAACTTACATACGGATTTGCAACTATTAGTTTATTGCCGTTAAAGTAAGGAGCATCTGCTTCACTAACAATGACAGCACTGGCTTGAGTCACTTCAAGTTGCGAGCGATATTTCTTATTCGCTAAAAATGCAATATGCCCTGAGCGGGCATGTGCAAGTGTTGCTATTTTTGTTATTTCTAAAGCGCCATCACCTTGCAGCTCGGCGCTTAGAAGTTCCGCTATTTGCGAAAGCGTATAATTTTGCATAACTTAATTATTTCTTACTCACTGCAGCAACTACTTTATTAGAAAGATCAGTTACTTTTTTAGGGTTAAAGTAAATAGTTGTATCTTTAACTTTAACTTCATCAAAGTCGCCATCTTTAGCAATGTCTTCAATTGTTTTGATAATTAAACCCTGCACTTTTGCAAGCTCTTGGTTTTGGCGTGCTTTAATTTCTTGCTCAAGAGGACGACCTACTTCAGCAAGGTTTTTTTGCATACCCTGAATTTTGTCACGCAGTTTATCTTTTTGCGCTTGGCTCATAGTGGTACTTTCACGCTTGAACTTTTCAGCTTCAAAGCGAATATCGCCTTGTAGCTTTTCTAACTCTTGACGGCGCTCTGCAAACTCAGTTTGTAGAGATTGCTCAATTTTAGCCATTTGTGGTATTTGCTTGTAGATTTCTTGCATGTCTACAATACCTACTTTATGTGCAAATGCACTTACCGAGGTGCCCATCATAAGTGTTGCTAAAACAGCTACTGCCGTTGATTTAAATAATTTATTCACAAAAAACTCCTTTAAAAGCTGTTACTAATATTAAAACTGATAGTCTTCGTATCGTCATCTTCTTCTTTTTGCAATGGATACGCAAAACTAATCAGCATTGGACCCATTGGAGAGATCCACTGTAATGATAAACCGGTTGAAACCCTAAAACGCATTGGATCAGAGTAATCATCTAATTTAGCTCGCTCATCGGCTGCTAAATTTTGGTAACGGTCTACGTTAAACTCGGTATCCCATACGTTAGCAGCATCAACAAAGAAACTGGTACGTACTGAGCTGGTATTTTCTTCATCTAAAAACGGTGTAGGTACAATTAATTCCATACCTGCTACCGCTTTAGCATTACCACCAATTCGACCTTGTGGTACTAGCACATCAAATTCAGATGAGCCGCCTATATTACCTGTGGTTGAGCCGTCTGGTAAAGGTGTACCCGGAATTGATTGCGGTATACGTGCAATTGCGCGTGGTAAAATTGTATTTCGGTCAAAACCACGTAGTTCCATTTCAGTAATACGGAAGTATTCTTGGAATGGCAGTACTTGGTCGTAGCCGTTAGTTGAGCCATAACCATTACCGTAACCTAACGCCGCACGGGTTGAGAACACCCAGCGATGGTCGTTCGATATTGGCCAGTAAAAACGCGAATCATAGTTTAACTTAAAGTATTTTAAGTCAGAATTCGGCGTTGTTGCTGTTAAGTTTAGCGTTTGACGTGAGCCCGCTGTTGGGAATAAACCACGGTTTACCGTAACGCGAGACCAGCCAGCACTTAACTCATATTTAGTAAAGTCAAAACCAGCATCTGGGTTGTCTTGGTCTAAGAAGGTTTCACGCAGTACACGCGTTTGCTCGTACTCTGCAATATCTGAAAGCTCTTCTTGAATCCAACGAACACCAAAGTTAATGCGGTTAACCGCATCAATTGGGAAGCCTATATTAGTCCCCAATCCATAGCTTTTCGACTTATAGTCGATCAAACTAAACTTACTTGCATCGTAGTTACTGTAAAAAATACTGCTACCTTGCGATACGCCATCTGGCGTGAAGTATGGGTCGGTATAAGACACGCTCACACGCTCAGAACCACGCGAGGTATTAATATTAAAGCCTATTTGATTACCAGTACCTAAAAAGTTAGATTCTGTTACACCAATATTAAACTGTAAACCTAGGTATGAGCCGTACGCTAAGCCGGCATTAAAGCTACCAGCCGACTGCTCTTTTACAGTAAAATCAACATCTACTTGGTCATCAACACCTGGGACTGGCACAACGTTAAAATCAACTTTTTCCATATAAGGTAAACGCTGAATTTGTAATTTTGAACGCTCCAAGCTTTGGTTAGATAACCATGCGCCTTCAAGCTGTGTCATTTCGCGGCGTAGCACTTCATCTGCAGTACTTTGGTTACCACCAACAATAATCCGGCGCACATAAACACGCTTACCAGGGTTAACCGATAAGGTTAGTTGTACTTCTTGATTTTCGTCATCAATTTGCGGAATTGTGCGTACTTCAGCATTGGCATAACCAAAACGCGCTAAGTAGCTTTTTATAAATTCTTCTGAAGAGGTAACCACTGAGCCGTTATATAACTCACCCGCTCGTAGTGGAATAACACTTTTAATTAAGTCTTCGCGACCAAGTAAGTCACCAATAAAGTCAAAACCTTTAACTTTATATTTAACCCCTTCTGTTACGTTAGCTGTAACGTATACAGACTCACGCTCTGGGCTAACCGACACTTGGGTCGAGTCTATGTTAAAACGTAGGTAACCACGGTCTAAATAAAAGCTACGAATTTTTTCTAAATCGCCTTCAATGGTTTGTTTTTGGTAGCGGTCGCTGCCCATAAACTGCCACCAAGCTAAGTCTTGTTGCGACTCAGCCAGTTGTAATAGCTCTTCATTAGAAAAAAGTTCATTACCTACCAAGTTAATTTGACGAATTGATGCAGCATCACCTTCATCAAATTTTAATTTAAGTTTAACCCGGTTACGCGGCAGTTTAGTGATACTAATATCAACTTTAGCGTTGTATTTACCAATACTGTGGAAAAATTCAGTTAAGCCTTTTTCTATATTATCAATAACGGTTTTATCTAGTGGCTCGCCTTGGCGAATATTTTGCTGATCAAGTGACTGATTAAGCTGCTCATCTTTAATATCTTTATTGCCATCAAACTCAATAAAGCTAATTGTTGGGCGTTCAGTTACTTTAAAAACAACGTTATTACCGTCGCGTAGCGCTTTTATATTGTCAAAGTGACCTGAGCGGTAGAGAGACTTGATTGTTTTTGAAATCGTGTACTCATCAACATTATCGCCCACGTTAATAGGAATATGCGTTAATGCAGCACCCAGTGCTACACGCTGTAAACCCTCAACTTTGAGATCTTCAACAATAAAGGAGTTTTGGCCTAGGGCTGCAAAGCTTGCACCCAATAAACTTGAAACTACCAAATGTTTTTTTATAGCCATTTTATTATATTTATCCTTTACAACTGTATTACCGCTTAGCATCGAAAAGTAAATTTACGAGCTGTACAATCGTGGTTCTAATTAGTCATTGTCACGTTAAAACGACAAACGCGATACATCATTGAACAAAGCGAAACATGTTAAAAAAATGAGTAGTAACGCACCCACTTTAAAACCAAACTCTTGTGTCTTTTCAGAGACTGGCTTTTTACGAAAAAGTTCAATTATGTAATACATTAAGTGTCCGCCATCAAGCACTGGCAAGGGCAATAAATTAAATACACCCAAGTTAACACTGATCAGTGCTAAAAAGCTTAAAAACGCAACGAAACCGTAGCTTACGCTAGTCCCCGCGCCTACGGCAATGCCTACTGGGCCACTTAAATTTTTAACCGAAATCTGGCCTGTAATTAAATTACCTATCATATCAAAGCTAAGGGTAATTAATCGCCACGTTTCTTTACTACCTCGCACAATACTATCGAGCGGGCCATAATGTCTAGTTTCTATATAACCTTGCGGCCATTTTTCTACTATTGGTGCAACCCCTAAAAAGCCTTGCTCTATGCCCTGAGCGTTAACCCTAGCTTGAGGTATTACCGATATTATTTTTATAGTGTCTTGTCTTTTTACACTAAATTGTAATGATTTGTTAGCCGATTGGGTAATAAGATTAACTAATTGCTGCCAATTGCTTATTGTTTCGCCATTTACAGCCACAATAGTATCATTTATTTTTAACCCTGCCAGCTCTGCAGCAGAGCTTTTAGTAACCGCAGCAATACTAAGTGTTGCTTGTGGCCTAAATGGTACTATGCCTAGAGAGCTCAATGGTGGCACGTCTTGCTGATCAAGTTTCCAGCCGTCTAAATTGAGCATTTTTGTTTGCTGCTGATAGTTTTCGTTACGTACAGTTACTGCAACGCTTTTATCACCTAAACTCGACATAAGCGCAAAGGTTGCGTCTTGCCAGGTGGTAATTTCATCATCACCAATTTTAATAATTTGTTGGCTAGGCATTAATCCCGCTTGCGCTGCACGACTGCCTTCAACCACACTGCCAACAACAGGTTTTACTGATTGCACACCCACCATATACATAACGGCAAGTGCAAATATAGCAAATATAAAGTTAGCAACGGGCCCCGCAGCAACAATCGCTATACGCGCTTGTACCGACTTAGCATTAAACGACAAATGACGCTGATTTGCAGGTACTTCATCAACCCGCTCATCGAGCATTTTTACATAACCACCCAAAGGTATGGCTGCTATAACGTACTCGGTATCGTATTTATCACGCCATTTTAGCAATGGTTTACCAAAGCCGATAGAAAAGCGCAGCACTTTAACGCCGGCTTTACGCGCCACCCAAAAGTGGCCGTATTCATGTACTGTAACTAAAATGCCCAGCGCTAAAATAAATGAGCCGAGATTCCAAAAAAAATCGAACATATTAATACGTCACTTTTGTTATAAACTGCGATGCGCTTAAACGCGCTAATCTATCGCACTCTAAAATTTCATCTAAGCTTTGCACATTGGTGTACGTGGCCGCTTCGAGAGTCTGTGCATTTATTGTGTATATATCGGTAAAACCAATTTCACCATTTAAAAATGCACTTACCGCGATCTCGTTTGCGGCATTCACTGTCGTTGTTGCGCCTTGCCCTGCGCTACACGCATCAATCGCTAGTTGTAAATTAGGGTAACGAGAAAAGTCAGGTTTAGTGAACGAAAAGTCACTAATATCTGAAAAGTTTAACGGCTTAACCCCTGCATTTATGCGCTCAGGGTAAGCTAATGCATGGGCAATTGGGGTACGCATATCAGGGTTACCCATTTGCGCTAAAATTGAGCCGTCGTGATATTGCACCATAGAATGAATTATACTCTGTGGATGAATAACCACATCAATATCACTCGGGTCGCAGTTAAACAGCCATTTAGCTTCAATAAACTCAAGCCCTTTGTTCATCATGGTGGCTGAATCTACCGATATTTTTTGTCCCATAGACCAATTAGGGTGCGCCACGGCTTCTGCTATGGTTACATCTTTAAGGGTATTTATATCACGGGTTAAAAATGGGCCGCCTGAGCCGGTAAGTAATATTTTACTTACGCCATGAGATTGCAGGTGTTGATCGCCTTGCGCATTTTGTAGAGAGTACGGTAAACATTGAAAAATAGCGTTATGTTCACTGTCTATTGGTAGCAATGTCGCTTTGTGTTGTTTTACTTTATCAATAAACAACTGACCCGACATTACCAAAGATTCTTTATTGGCGAGCAGTACTTTTTTTCCGGCTTCTACTGCGCTTAACGTCGGCAATAACCCTGCAGCACCGACAA
Organism: Pseudoalteromonas sp. MIP2626; assembly: GCF_013414205.1. NCBI lineage: Bacteria > Pseudomonadati > Pseudomonadota > Gammaproteobacteria > Alteromonadales > Pseudoalteromonadaceae > Pseudoalteromonas > Pseudoalteromonas sp. MIP2626. The sequence goes on along the minus strand of NZ_JAATTW010000018.1, from coordinate 27,019 downwards.
TTGCCGACATGACAGCATCAACCTCTGGATGCCCACACAGCTCGCTCATAGCCTGCTCACCATGCATTACCCGCGTTTTACATGGCGTATTACTTAAATATAACGACAATTGCTTAGCAGCGCTTTGTGTTGCCATAACGCCATAGCGTGGCTGATGCGCAATGCATAGCTCAGCCATTTTTTTAGCATTTTTCCCAGCAGCTAATGCAAAAACACTAAACTGCTGAGTATTTCTTGCCACAACATCTAAGGTATTAAGGCCAATAGAGCCTGTAGCCCCTAGAATTACCAGTTGCTGCTTTTCACTCATAAACTCAAAGTCCACGCATAACACATTACAAACATAGGTGCGGCTGCGGTTAGGCTATCAATACGATCTAAAATCCCGCCATGTCCTGGCAAGCAATTACCGCTGTCTTTAAGTCCTGCTTCGCGTTTAAACATGCTTTCAAGCAAATCACCCACCGCTGAAAACAAGGCAATAAACACAGTCATAATGGCGTAAATTGGCCATACAATTAAATCTACGTCGGTAAAATGACAAAATGTAAGCACAAATATAACTGCAGCGACAACGCCACCGGCTAAACCTTCAATAGTTTTATTTGGGCTTACTTTTGGCATGAGCTTACGCTTACCAAAGCTTTTACCTGTAAAGTAGGCACCAATATCGGCGCTCCATACGATTCCTAAAACCACTAAAATAAGCATAGAGCCAAAATGACTAGATTCGGTATATTGCGCACTGCGCAGCGTATTTAGGGCTAACCATAAAGGCACTAACGTTAGTAATCCGGCAATACCGCGCATTACTATGCCTTCGTTCCATGCTTTAGCCATTTCTGGGTAGCGCCATACTAAATAACTAGCAACAATCCACCATGCAAACGACAGCGTAAATAAGTAATTTGCATCACCAACTAATTTGCCATCTTGCCAAAGTGATTCGATTGGCCAGTGCAGGTTTAGTAACGCTAGCAAAGCGGCAACTAAAAGTACAAAAGCGCTGCGCTTAAGTTTATTGCACAGCCCCATAAAAGCAGACCATTCCCATGCGCCCATTAATACAATTGCACCCGCAAAATAACTAAATAATGTCAGTGGGGTGTAAAAAACCAAAGCAAGCGCTAATGGTGCTAGCACGAGTGAGGTTAGAATGCGTTGTTTTAACAAAATTATGACCCTTATTCTATTTAGGTTTGAGCGAGTAATTGTTTTATTTGTTCGCCCGTACAACCAAATCGTCGCTCTCTGGCAACGTAACACGCTATGGCCTCAGCAAATGCTGCTTCATTAAAATCAGGCCACAGTGTGTCGGTAAAGTAAAGTTCAGCGTAAGCTGCTTGCCAGAGTAAAAAGTTACTAATTCTGACATCGCCACCAGTACGAATTAGTAAATCAGGCTCGGCCTGATCTGCCATACTCATGTACTGTGATATACGCTCTTCTGTAATATCGGCTGGGTCTAATTGCCCCTGTGCAACTTGCTCTGCAAGTTGTTTAGCAGCATTAGCCATATCCCAACGTCCACCGTAATTTGCAGCAACATTTAAATGCAGCCCGGTATTATTTGCTGTAAGCTTTTGAGCAGTATCTACTTTACTGCGTAAGCTTTCAGAAAACCGCGATAAGTCTCCAATAATGGTCAGTTTTACATTGTTTTTATGCAGCTTTTTAACTTCTTTACTAAGTACAAATAAAAAAAGCTCCATTAACGTTTTTACTTCGTCTTCAGGTCGACGCCAGTTCTCACTACTAAAAGCAAATAAGGTTAACGATTGTATCCCTAATTTAGTACAAAACTGTACAGATTGACGAACTGCGTCCACACCTTTTTTATGCCCAAACACACGCGGTCTATTTCTGGCTTGCGCCCAACGCCCGTTACCATCCATGATGATAGCTACATGTTTAGGTAAACATTGCTGTGAAATTGTGTCAGCATCTAGAACCATAAATATTGAGTATTCCATAAAAAAACGCCGCCTAGTATACCCCAGCCGGCGTTTCAAAACTAATAAATTTAACCTGTACTCGGGATAATAAATCTATTTCAAGTGGCTATTTTTAACGCTAACTGCGTTGAATTTACTTGCAATAGGTTCAATCTATTACCCCAAGTGCAGCGTATTAGTTTTTTAGATTTCCATCAACTCAGCTTCTTTAGCTGCTAATTGAGTATCCATTTCTTTAATGAATTTATCGGTCATCTTTTGAATTGCTTCTTCAGCTTGACGCGCTTCATCTTCAGAAATATCTTTATCTTTCAATAAGTTTTTAAAATCGCCATTCGCGTCACGACGAATGTTACGTACTGCAACACGACCGCCTTCAACTTCACCACGAACAATTTTAATTAAGTTTTTACGACGTTCTTCAGTCAATGCTGGCAATGGTACACGAATAACTGAACCTGCTGACATAGGGTTTAAACCTAAGTCAGATGCCATTATTGCTTTTTCTACCGCTTGCGCAAGTGACTTATCAAATACACCAATAGCCAGTGTACGTGAATCTTCAATTGTTACGTTAGCAACTTGGTTTAACGGTGTTGGCGAGCCATAATACGACACCATAATACCATCTAGCAATGCAGGATGAGCACGACCAGTACGAATCTTAGATAACTGGCTGCCCAGTGCTGCTACACTCTTTTGCATGCGCTCTTGCGCATCTTTTTGAATATCGTTAATCACAGTTTAATCCTAATCTATTTAATTACTTCATCTGAGGCTTGTGAAGAAATAAGGGTTCCCTCTTCTTCACCCATAATAACACGTTTTAATGCGCCTGATTTATTCATATTAAATACGCTCAATGGCATATTATGATCGCGTGCTAATGTAAATGCCGCTAAATCCATTACTTTCAATTCTTTCTCAATTATCTCATTGTAACTTAAATGACGATAAAGTGTCGCATCTGGATTTTTAACTGGGTCATCACTGTAAACGCCATCTACTTTAGTCGCTTTAATTACCGTATCGGCTTCAATTTCGATACCACGTAAACAGGCTGCTGAGTCGGTAGTGAAAAATGGGTTACCCGTACCGGCTGCAAAAATAACTACGCGGCCCGTTTTTAATAAACTAATTGCTTCAGCCCAATTGTACGCATCACACATACCATGAAGTGGAATAGCCGACATTAAACGACAGTTTACAAATGCACGATGCAGCGCATCACGCATTGCCAAACCATTCATTACGGTTGCAAGCATACCCATGTGATCGCCAACAACACGATTCATGCCTGCTTCTGCTAACGAGCCACCGCGTAAAAAATTTCCACCGCCAATAACTAAACCCACTTCTACGTCGAGCTCTACGAGCTCTTTAATTTCTTGAGCCATGCGGTCTAACACTTTAGGGTCGATGCCAAAGCCTTCATCTCCCATTAAAGCTTCACCGCTTAATTTGAGAAGAACGCGTCTAAAAATAGGTTTACGATTGATAGTCATAGTATTGGGGCCAACTTTTATAAAAAATGGATAAAAAATAACCGCGCTTATGTTAAACATAAAAGCGCGGTTATTTTAAAGAATTTCTAGCTGTGAAGCAAAAGCAAATAACACATTAATTGCATGTCTTTTTTACTCCCTACACAAATAGTTAATCTTATTTAGCTTTAGCAGCAGCGATTTGTGCAGCAACTTCAGCAGCAAAATCTTCTTCTTTTCTTTCGATACCTTCACCAACTTCTACACGTACGAAGCTAGTAACTGTTGCGTTTTTCTCTTTAAGAATTTCGCCAACAGTTTTCTTAGGTTCCATGATGAAAGCTTGACCAGTAAGAGAAACCTCACCAGTGAATTTTTTCATGCGGCCAACAACCATCTTCTCAGCGATTTCAGCAGATTTGCCTTCATTCATCGCGATTTCGATTTGTACTTGTTGTTCTTTAGCTACAACATCAGCAGGAACGTCTGAAGGAGTTAAGTACTCAGGGCTTGATGCAGCAACGTGCATTGCAACGTGCTTAAGTGTTTCTTCATCAGCAACACCAGCAACAACAACACCAATACGATCACCATGACGGTACTCAACTAGGTTTTCACCCGTGATGTACTGTAGACGACGTACGTTAATGTTTTCACCAATTTTAGTTACTAGCTCAACGCGTGCTTCTTCAAACTTAGCTTGTAAGTCTTCGATAGTCACAGTGTCTGCAATTGCAGCTTCTGCTACTTTATCAGCAAACGCTAAAAAGCTTACGTCTTTAGCTACGAAGTCTGTTTGACAGTTAACTTCAACTAGCACTGCAACATTACCATTTTTCTTGATAATGATAGCGCCTTCAGCAGCGATATTGCCTGCTTTTTTAGCTGCTTTAGCCGCGCCACTTTTACGCATGTTTTCAATCGCTAACTCGATGTCGCCATCAGTTTCAGTTAACGCTTTTTTACAATCCATCATGCCAGCGCCAGTACGCTCGCGTAATTCTTTAACTAGGGCAGTAGTTACAGCCATTAGTAATTCCTCAAATCTGAATCAGGTTTAGATAAGCGGGTTACCCGCTCTACAAGAATAGCAAGTCTTCACCTTTAAAAGATGAAGACTTGAAGACAGCTAATTACTCAGCTTCTACGAAATCGTCTTTTTCAGCTTGAGCAACAAGTGTGTTCTCACGGCCTTCAGTGATCGCAGTTGCAACAGCGTTAGTGTAAAGACTTACCGCACGGATAGCATCATCGTTACCAGGTACGATGAAATCAACGCCATCTGGGTTCGAGTTAGTATCAACAATTGCAACAACCGGAATACCTAGGTTGTTAGCTTCACGGATAGCAATGTGCTCGTGGTCAGCATCAATAACGAAAAGCGCGTCTGGAAGACCGCCCATGTTCTTGATTCCGCCAAGGCTCTTCTCAAGCTTTTCCATTTCGCGGTTAAGCATTAACGTTTCTTTCTTAGTTAACTTCTCGAAAGTACCGTCTTGGCTTTGTATTTCAAGGTCTTTAAGACGCTTGATTGATTGACGAACTGTTTTCCAGTTAGTCAACATGCCACCTAACCAACGGTGGTTTACATAGTACTGGTCGCTTGCGATTGCAGATTCTTTCACTGCTTCGCTTGCTGCACGCTTAGTACCAACGAAAAGAACTTTACCTTTGTTTGCAGCAGCACCAGATAAAAACTTAAGTGCAGTGTTGAACATTGGTACAGTTTGCTCAAGGTTGATGATATGTACACGGTTACGTGTGCCGAAGATGAAAGGCTTCATCTTAGGGTTCCAGTAACGTGCTTGGTGACCAAAGTGAACACCAGCTTGAAGCATATCGCGCATTGAAACGTTTGCCATTTTATAGATCCTCTATAGTTGTTTAGGGTTAGGCCTCCACATATCCCATAGCACCAACACCGAAATATTTAAACTTCTAATGCACCCAAGTGTATGTGACGATACGTGTGTGTGTTAAAATAAAATTGTGTTTGCCTTAAATACAAAAAATCATTAAAGAATTTATTTGTAAAAAGACGGCGCGCTTTATACCATATTAAAATTAAATACTCAACATCGCGTGCAAAAATTGTGCGACGATAAATGTTAAAAACTCAACTTTGGAGCTTCAATGAGCGCTATTATTAAGACCCCTGAAGAAATAGAGAAAATGCGCGTAGCTGGGCGCTTAGCGGCAGATGTACTTGAAATGATCGGCCCATATGTAGTGCCGGGCGTGACCACCGATGAGCTAAATACAATTTGTCATGATTATATTGTTAATGTGCAACAAGCAATCCCTGCTCCATTAAATTATCATGGTTTTCCAAAATCAGTTTGTATCTCTGTAAACCATGTTATTTGCCATGGTATTCCAAACGAAAAGCCATTAAAAGATGGCGACAGTATTAATATTGACGTTACCATAATTAAAGATGGCTACCACGGCGACACTTCTAAAATGTTCCATGTTGGTACCCCTAACATTCAAGGTAAACGCCTTGCAGAAGTAACACAAGAAAGCCTCTACCTTGCCATTAAAATGGTAAAACCAGGTGTGCGTTTAGGCGATATTGGCGAAGCAATTCAAAAATATGCTGAAAGCTTCAACTACTCAATTGTTCGTGAATACTGTGGCCATGGTATTGGCGCAGGGTTTCACGAAGAGCCACAAGTAATGCACTATGGCAAAGCAGGTACTGGCGAAGTATTAAAAGCCGGCATGTGTTTAACTATTGAGCCTATGGTCAATGCGGGCAAACGCCAATGTAAACTACTTAAAGATGATTGGACTGTGGTTACACGTGACCGTAGCTTGTCAGCCCAGTGGGAACATACTTTGTTAGTAACTGAAAATGGTGTTGAAATTTTAACGCTACGATCAGATGATACAATCGACAGGATCATTGAGCATTAAAATACCCGTTCAACTTGATAGCTATTTATTTATCAAAATGAACTCGTATAAATAAGGAATCAGCCCCGGTGGCATTACCCAACAAAGTAAAAAAGTTGCTTAGCGACGCAGAGCAACTTAGTGATTATCGCGATTGTTCTAGCTATTTTTATAAATGGCTTTTTAATGAGTTTTCTAAACAACCGGTTGGTAATTTAATTAATGCCAGGGCTGAATTCATAGATCGTTTGCTGATCAAACTGTTTCATGTTTATGATTTAGCGCACGAACCCGACCTAGCACTTATAGCCGTAGGTGGTTATGGACGAGGTGAATTACACCCCTATTCCGACATCGACTTTTTGCTACTAGTAACACAACAACCAAACGCTGAAATCAGCGAAAAAATAGGTCAGTTTGTTACCATGCTTTGGGATCTCAATTTAGAGATTGGGCACAGTGTTCGCACTATAGCGCAAGCCATAGAGCAAAAGCGTGAAGACGTTACCTTTGCCACCAGCTTATTAGAAAGCCGGCTTATTTTTGGTAATCATATAGAATTTGAAAAGCTAAAAAACCACATAATTGACACGCCAGTGTGGCGCTCAAATGAGTTTTTTTTAGCCAAAGTACAAGAGCAACATTTACGCCACCGAAAATGCCACGGCACAGCGTATAATCTCGAACCTAACATAAAAGAAAACCCCGGTGGCCTGCGCGATCTGCAAACCATTATTTGGGTTGCTAAAAAACACTTTAGAGCAGAAACCCTACAAGAGCTTATTAGCCATGGCTACCTTACTCACGAAGAGTTTCAAGAGCTTTCAGAGTGCCTAGAAAACTTATGGAATATTCGTTTTGCGCTGCATTTGGCTGCTGGGCGTTCAGAAAACCGCTTACTGTTTGATCACCAACCGCAAGCCGCCGAAATTCTGGGGTTTGGTAGCGATGGTAAATCGTCAGTTGAGCGCATGATGAAGCGTTTGTTTAGAATAATGAGCCGCGTACGCGAACTAAACCTGATGCTACTGGCGTACTTTGAACAAAGTATTTCGCCAAAACACCATCAACCTATTATTCAAGAGCTTGATCGCAATTTTGAGCGTATTGGCAATCAAATTAAAGTAAAAAGCCCATCGGTATTTTTTAGGCGCGATCAGCTTTTTATGTTATTTGAGCATATTGCCGACAACCCAGAAATAACGCACATTTATCCCAGCACTATTCGCACTATTCGCCAAGTGCGCCGCCGTTTACTAGGCGACTTACAAGATTACGCTGCCTGTCGCGAAGCTTTTTTACGTCTTATAAAGCACCCCAATGGTATGGGCCGTGCGTTTACCTTAATGCATAAACACGGCATGCTGGCTGCTTATTTACCGCAGTGGCGAAACATATTTGGGCAAATGCAATTTGACTTATTTCATGCCTACACAGTAGATGAGCACACCCACAGATTAATAAATAATATTTATCAGTACTTTGATAAAACCGGTGTCAGCGAATTTCCTATTTGTAGTGAAATAGTCACTCGTATGGATAAACCTGAGCTACTTTATTTAGCGGGTATATTTCATGACATAGCCAAAGGCCGTGGTGGCGACCACTCAGAGCTGGGCGCTGTTGACGCACTAGCCTTTGCAAAGTTACATGCCTTTTCTGTCGCCGATGGTAAACTAATCGCATGGCTGGTTAGTAATCATTTACTTATGTCGGTTACCGCACAACGTAAAGATATAAACGACCCTGGAGTTATTAAAGACTTTGCCACACGAGTAAAAACAGAGCGCCAACTTGATTATTTATATTGCTTAACCGTTGCCGATATACGTGCCACCAACGACAATTTATGGAACGATTGGAAAAACACCCTGCTGCGTGAGCTTTACTTACATACGCAACACGCACTGCGTTTAGGGCTTGAAAATCCAATGGATCAACGCGACCAAATTCGCGACAAAAAGCATCAAGCTAAACAGCGATTACTCAACTTAGGCTACATGGAAGACCAAATTGATTTAATTTGGAGCCGCTTTAAAGCCAATTACTTTACCGCTTTTAGCGAACAGCAAATTTCATGGCACAGCCAGCATTTAGTTAATAGCGAAGATTTAAGTCAACCGAGTGTTATCGTATCAAATAAAGCGATGCACGGTGGCACCCAAGTATTTGTATACAGCCCTTACTCTGGGCCTTTATTTGCCCGCTTAGTGAGTGTTATTGGTTCTAAAAAGGCGCAAATACAGCACGCGCAAGTACTTACCACCAAAGATGGCTACGTACTATTTAACTTTGTTATTTTAGAAGTAAATGGCGAGCCAATTGCCAGTGGCAGAGCACAATCAATTAAACGCGCCCTAGAGCAAGCCTTGTTTGAGCCGCGTAAAAAAATTCGCTTCAAAAAGAATCGCTCGCAACGCTTTAAAGACTTTAATATAAAACCTAAAATTGTGCTGCGCCCGCATCCGCGTAAAGATCGCAGCCTAATTGAAATCCAAGCAATTGATATACCCGGTTTATTGACTAAAATAGCCGAAGTTTTTCAAGCACACTTATTACACATACACGCTGCGCGTATCACCACAGTGGGGCAGCGCGCAGAAGATTTCTTCGTGGTCTCTAATAACGAGTACCAAGCACTTACAGACGAAGAACAAGCCAAAATTCATCAAGCATTGCGTAAAAAACTCAACGCAGAAACCGAATAAGAGGACACTATGTCAGATTTAAAAACGATGATCGAAAACGCCTGGGATAACCGCGATAGCATTAGCCCAAGCACAGTATCTGTTGAAGTAAAGCAAGCCATTATTGACGCGCTTGACCTGCTAGACACTGGCGCAGCACGCGTTGCTGAAAAAATATCGGGTGAATGGGTAGTACATCAATGGCTTAAAAAAGCGGTTTTACTGTCGTTCCGTATTCGCGAAAACCAAGCAATGGACGATGGCGTAAATCAGTTTTACGACAAAGTACCACTTAAATTTAGCGACTACACGCCGGAGCAATTTAAACAAGGCGGCATGCGCGTAGTGCCTAATGCTGTTGCGCGTAAAGGCAGCTTTGTAGGTAAAAACGTGGTACTTATGCCATCGTATGTAAACATTGGCGCATACGTTGACGACGGCACCATGGTTGATACATGGGCTACTGTAGGCTCGTGTGCACAAATTGGTAAGAACGTACACTTATCGGGTGGCGTAGGCATAGGCGGCGTTTTAGAGCCATTACAAGCCAACCCAACCATCATCGAAGACAACTGTTTTATTGGCGCACGCTCTGAAATAGTAGAAGGTGTAATTGTTGAAGAAGGCGCGGTAATTTCAATGGGCGTTTACATCAGCCAAAGTACCCGTATTTATGACCGTGAAACCGGTGAAATTCACTACGGCCGCGTACCAGCAGGCGCAGTAGTAGTCCCTGGCGCACTACCATCAAAAGACGGTAGCCACAGCCTGTACGCTGCAATTATAGTGAAAAAAGTAGATCAGCAAACACGCGAAAAAGTAGGCATCAACGCCCTGCTTCGCTCAATTGATGATGAATAGTTAAGTAGGTTGGGTAGAGCGCAGCGAAACCCAACGACACTTTAAAGTTAAGTGTTTTAGCTGAACTTTAATTGTATATTTAAAAGCGCTAAGCCCTTGTGGGTTTAGCGCTTTTTATTTAGCCGGCATTGTGTATTACAATCACCCATTACAACTCAAGCCATGTAAGTCTATTTGTTTTACCTGCTGATTTTTCGTTTTAAAATCATAATAACGAATAATTAGCTGATTGTTTTTCTCATAAAATGACATGTCCCGTAACCAATCGATAGTGGCTATTGGCATGTATGTATAAAAACCATATTCACCCACACACTGATAACCAAAGTGATGATACGCACTGCCAAATGCACCTACATCGCTGGTATACGCTACTATATTTTCCTGCTGCTGATAAAATTGCGCTTGACTGCCAACAATGGCATACCAAATACATGTAAGCCCAAGTGCTACAATTTGTAACCCTGCCATTATAAACAATAGCAAGCTAACTAATTTTTCTTGAACAGTATGTTTGCTTGTTTTACTAATGCTTTTTATCAACACATAAGTAGCAATACTTACCAATATCAGCTTTATCCAAACTAGGTAAGTAGACAACTCATAGGTAAATTTTTGGCTGTGCCACTGTATGCCAAATACAGGCGGAATAAACATCGAGTCTATAAAGGTCACTGTAATAATTAGCGCTGCAAGGTGATAACGAGATAGGGTCATTAAGGCTGTTTTTTTAATTGTTTTAACCATGCTATTAAATATGTAATAAAAAAGCAAAAAGGTACTTTGAATAAATAATGCTTAGACCAGTTTACTTTACTTGAAGTAGCTAAAAGTAATTAAATTAGCCAAGCACACCCAGAATATAATAAGGTAGTTAAGCATACATTAAAGTTAGCAATAAATATTAAGGACTAATATGACAACAAAAGCTTTACGCTCAACTATTTTACTCCCCGTATTTTTGCCTGCCGTATTCATCATTCTCCTTTTAGTGATAGGTACGAGCAGTAACCCTGAACTTGCTGGTAAAGCATTCAGTATCGCCCTTACTTGGATAACAGAAACCTTTGGCTGGTTTTATATGTTATCTGTCGCTATATTTTTAGTATTTATAGTCTCTGTTGCCGCCTCTAGTTGGGGAAACATAAAACTAGGGCCCGATCACTCAGAGCCGCAATATAGCTTTGCAGAGTGGTTTGCTATGTTATTTTCTGCAGGCTACGGTGTTGCACTGCTCTACTTTGGTGTTGCTGAGCCTGTACTGCATTATGCATCTCCACCTTCGGGTGCGGCAGAAACAGTTAACGCTGCTAAACAAGCAATGCAAATTGCATTTTTCCATTGGGGATTTCATATATGGGCAATATACGGAATTGTAGGTTTAGTACTTGCCTACTTTGCTTTTCGTCATGGTTTGCCCCTATCAATTCGCTCAGCGTTATATCCTTTAATTGGCGATAGAATTTATGGCCCAATTGGTCACGCGGTCGATATATTTGCTATTTTAGGTACTCTATTTGGTATAGCCACGACCTTGGGGTTATCGGTAACGCAAATAAATGCGGGCCTACATTATTTATGGCCAAGCATTCCTATAAATACCACAGTGCAAATATCAGCCATTGCTATTATAACCGCAGCAGCAACCATCTCTGTGGTAGCAGGTATGGATAAAGGCGTTAAGCGCTTATCTATTTTGAATATGACCTTGGCAATATCTTTAATGATGTTTGTATTTTTTATTGGTCCTAGCATTCATATTTTAGAATCTTTTTTACAAAATACTGGCAGTTACTTAAGCGGTATTGTTGAGCGTACCTTTAACTTGCAAGCTTATAGTCGCAGCGACTGGATAGGTAACTGGACCTTATTTATATTTGGCTGGACAATTGCCTGGGCACCTTTTGTGGGTATGTTTATCGCAAAAATTAGCCGTGGTCGCACCATCAGGCAATTTGTTGTTGGGGTAATGTTAGTGCCCACCATATTCACATTTTTATGGTTTTCGATATTTGGTGATACGGCTCTCAATTTAATCATGAATGAAGGCTTAGACACTTTAATTACTGATGTGCAAGCGAACCATGCCGTAGCGCTATTTCAATTATTTGAAGTATTACCTTGGTCATTCTTTATTTCGCTATTAACGGTATTCTTAATTATCACCTTCTTTGTTACCTCGTCTGACTCTGGCTCACTCGTTATTGATTCATTAGCTTCAGGTGGTAATGCAAACACTCCTGCATGGCAGCGGGTATTTTGGGCGGTTCTTGAAGGTGCGGTTGCTGCAGCTTTATTACTAGCAGGCGGGCTCAGCGCACTGCAAACTATGACAATAGCCAGTGCATTACCCTTTGCTATTATTATGCTAATTGCCACTGTTGGCCTATGGCGTGCGCTTGTAATTGAAGGGCATCGCGATACCAGTTTACAAGCACATACTTTAAACGGCAGAAACTTAAATTTATCGCATTGGAAGCGCCGTTTAGCAGCCATGATCGACTACCCAAACAAAAGCAAAGTACATAACTTTATTGACCAAGTAGTGACTAAAGCGATGAAAGAAGTGCAAGCCGAATTAAAATCTCGACAATGGCATGCTGAAGTAGTATTTGATGCCGACTTATGTCGCGCGCACTTAACTGTTTTACGCCATGAACATATGGACTTTGTATACGACATAAGGTTAACAGAGCATGCAATGCCAAGTTTTGTTCACTCTGAGCTAAAACCTGAAACAGATAACACTGAAACGTATTGTCGTGCAGAGGTATACTTGCGCCGTGGTGGTTTGTCGTATGATATTTTTGGCTATAGCGAAGATGATATTGTGAAAGATATTCTCGACCAATTTGAAAACTATTTGCACTTTTTAGATAACAGCCCAGGCGAGCTTCCTTGGGATATGACTGAGCATGACGAAATGCTAAACACCGACAAATAATTTGCGCTAACCCAATTTAGCCCTTATCTGCATCACATAGTTAAGGGCTAAATAATCCATATCGGCCTCCTAGCCTAAGCTCCCTGTGTTTGGCCTTTTATTTTCCCTAAAAAGCAAAAAGGCACTTAAAAATAAGTGCCTTTGTTGGTTTGCTCAATTAGTTTGGTATTACAGCGCGTTAAATACGTCATCTGTTTTAGCGGCGCAAATAAAATCGTTTTTGTGTAGTCCCTTAATTGAATGGCTCCACCAAGTAACTGTTACTTTGCCCCACTCGGTTAATAAACCTGGGTGATGGCCTTCGTCTTCAGCCATGTCGCCTACTTTGTTAGTAAACGCAATAGCTTGTTTAAAGTTTTTAAATTTGTAAACACGCTCAAGCTGCATAATGCCATCGCGTACTTCAGGTACCCAATCAGGGATTTTGGTAATTAATTGCGCTAGCTCTTCGTCTGATACTTTTGGCGCATCGGCATGACAGGCTTCGCATTTTTGTGCACTTAATGAAGACATTTTAAATCCTTATCTTTAGCGTTACTTTTTATATTAAAGTTAACTAGCTAATTTTTCTTTTGGTGAAAATTTTGGGTCGTGCAAGCCAAGTTCTTTTGCTTGTTCAACCAAAGCCATTATATCCATTTGCGATATATCAAACAGATCATGAATCGAATTTATGGTGTAGTACTGCGGTTGCATAATATCAATTCGGTACGGGGTACGCAGCACATCTAATACACTCATTGGCGTAATTTCTGGCGTGCTTGAGTATACGTACTGGGTTTCTCCTGGGCTTGATAAAATACCACCGCCGTATATACGCAAACCATTATCGGTTTGCATTAAACCAAATTCAACGGTAAACCAGTACATGCGCGCTAGGTATACACGATCTTTTTTCTCTGCCGCGTAGCCAAGTTTTCCGTATTTATGCGTAAACTCTGCAAAATCAGGGTTAGTAAGCATAGCGCAGTGACCAAATATTTCATGAAACACATCGGGTTCTTGTAGGTAATCAAACTCATCCCGGCTACGAATAAAAGTCGCCACCGGAAATTGCTTATTGGCCAGTAACCGAAAAAACTCATCAAAGTCGATAAGTGCCGGCACTGGCGCTACTTGCCAACCGGTAGTGGCTAGCAGTACTTCGTTTAGCTCACTAAGTTGCGGAATACGATCGTGTGGCAGGTTTATTTTTTTTAAACCTTCCATATATTCGTTACAGGCTTTGCCTTCAATGCACGCAAGTTGGCGCGCTACGAGCTCAGACCAAATTTTATTTTCTTCATCGCTCCAATGTATAACGCCATTTTCATCTGGTGTTTTGGAGGTGTATTTACTTGCTTTAGCCATTAGTACCTTCTTTGGGATTAACCCGAAACCGGTGTCAGGGTGATACCCAAGTAACTTGGATACCGATTGCAGACATACTATGCAAAAGTGAACAAAAGTTTAATAGCTTGGGCTACATCTGTATTAGCCACGATCAGCCATCTTGTACACTTAAAATTACACGCAAGTAAATAATTTAAAACAACCTAGCAATTACAAGCTTTAAAGATGTAAAATATCGTATACAATTAAATACACTCTAATTTATTTGAGTAAATGCCTGATGAAGATCAGCAATAATATCGTTAACATCTTCAAGTCCAACCGAAAGCCTAATTAATCCATCGCTAATACCTGCAGCGAGTCTTTCCTCTGGTGTGTAAGGTGAATGGGTCATAGAGGCTGGATGTTGAATAAGTGTTTCAGCGTCGCCTAAACTTACGGCAATTGTACAAAGCCGCATACTATCAATGAATTGCGCCCCCTGCTGCAAACTACCTTTTAGCTCAAAAGCAATAACACCGCCTGCCGCTTTCATTTGTTTGCCAATAAATTTATATCCAGGGTGCGATTTAAGCCCAGGATAGTAAACTTTACTTACTTGTGGGTGCGCTTCTAAGTATTCGGCAATTGTTTGTGCGCTGATACAGTGGCGCTCAATTCTTATGGCGAGGGTTTTTAAACCTCTATTAATAAGCCAAGCATCGTGCGGGCTTATAGTGGCGCCAATGTCTTTAAGCACCGTCATTTTTATTAGCGTTATATGCTCCATAGATCCACATACAATGCCCGCTACCACATCGCCATGGCCGTTTAAATATTTGGTAGCACTGTGTACTATAATATCGATACCGTACTGCTTAGGTGATTGTAGTAATGGCGTTAAAAAGGTGTTGTCGACCACGCTAATTAAGTTGTGCTGCTTTGCAACGGCGCCAATTAATGCTAAATCGATAACCGCCATAGTGGGGTTAATGGGCGTTTCTACAAATATCATTTTTGAATTGGGTTTAATTGCAGCGCGTAGTTCATCCTCGTTGGTCATATCAACAAAGGTGACTTCTATTCCCCAGCGCGGCAACATGTGCGAGAAAAACGCAAAGGTACACCCATATAAAGCACTCGATGCAATTAAATGATCCCCTTGCGATAAAAAGCTAAGTACTGAGGCCGATACCGCCCCCATACCAGTTGCCGTTGCTGCAGCCGCTTCACAGCCCTCTAATTGCGCTACTTTTTGTTCAAGCTCGGTAGTAGTTGGGTTGCCTAGGCGGGTATAAATATAGCCCGGCTCATCGCCAGCAAAACGTGCTGCACCTTGCGCTGCATTTTCAAAATGAAAAGTTGAGGTTTGATACAAAGGAGAAGTGAGTGCGCCGTGAGGGTCGTTTGCTTTTTGCGGGCCGTGAATACATTGGGTGTTTATATGATGCTTGCTCATTGAATACTCTCTTATTTTGATTGTTATTGGGTATTAGCCTTCAATCAAAACGTATGGGCATTCAAAGCACAAGCATCCCGGATGCTCAGATGGCTACTTGTGCAATATTTATTGCTTTTAGCTGTACATAAATATTGCCAAGTATTTCTTAATACTGCTTATTCCGTTGTCTCGGGCTTTTTACGGCTAATAATTTTACTAGCAATATTTTGTACCGTACTTTTTAATAAATTGCGTTTATTTTCAAGCCGAGGTAATGGGCGGCTTAGTTCCATTGCTTTGTAGCCAATGCGCGCGGTAAATATACCGGCACTTAAGCCCTGTGCTGCTCGCCCTGAAAGCTTACCTAATAACTCGGCGCTTAGCGCGGTTGCAGCTAAATCAGAAATAAGCTCGGCACTGCCCACAAACATTACTTGCTTTATTAGCATGCGATACAGTTTTATGCGACTTGCGTAACCAAAACCAATCCCGTAAATTTTTCCTATTTGCTCTATTAACTTAGTACCACGCCACAGCACAGCCATCATATCCACCAGCGCCAGCGGGCTAAGCGCAACTAGTAACGCCGACTCGGTTGCAAAGCGATTAATTAGCTTTTTAGCTTGGGTATCTTGCGTTATTAATAAACTATTGGCGTACAGCGTCATTATTTCTTTATCGCTGTGATGCGTTGCCACTTGATTTTTAAAAGTTTCAAAGTTATCAAGTTGCTGATGTTTATTTAGTTTTTCAAGCCAAGGTAATGCGCCGCCTACTTGCTCGCTATTTAACAGCCTGTCGGCTTCATGGCGATGTAACTGGTTACGTTTTAAACTGCGCAGCATTCGGTATTCGCGCCATAATAAGCGCCCTATTAGCAACACCCCACTCACTACAGCGGTTAAATATATACTGCCTAAAATAATCGACTGTTGAAAAGCCAGTACCAATGAAAAAGCAAACTCTAACAACACCAGCACCATAAGACTAACAACAAAAATGCCTTTGAGCGTTTGCCATTTTGACTTTTTATATACTGGCGCTAGGTCAATTTCTGGCTCTAGCGCTTCGTCATTATCTTCTTGGTAATCACTTTGTCCATGTTCAATTATTTTTGCAGGCGCCAATTCAGGTTCGTTTTGCTCCATACTCTGGGTATTTATACGACGTCCTGCTTGAAACTCTTGGTTTGATTCACTCATGCTAACTTGTCTCCTAACAGGTACTGCATCACATGATCTAATCGAATATGTTTTAACTGCTTATCTGGGCTTGGCATTGGCGAAAACGATAAAAACTCAAACCCTTGCGCTGGCCATTCACTTTTATTAAGCATTCTATTAGGCGGCTGTGGCGGTAAGTAGGTTAGCCAATCAGGCTCGTTAAGTGGCTTGCCATAAACGCAGTCTAGCGTTTGGCCTTTGTCGGTTACTTGGCGCGGCTGTGTTGCGGTAATTGACGACATAGCCATGGTTTCTATTTGCACACCATCAAACTTTAAATGATTACTTTGCTCGTGCACTAATGAGTCAAGTAATAGTGCTAAATCTTTATGATGCTTAGCGGTTATATGATCTGATTTATTAGCGGCAAATAATATTTTATCTATATTAGGTTTAAATAAGCGTTTAAAAAAGCCCGATTCACCATAACTAAAGTGCGCCAATAACTGATTAATAACACTACTTTGCTCTTGCAAGGTTGCATGCCCTTCGTTTAAGGCACTAAGCACATCCACTAACACTATTTGGCGATCAAAATGGCGAAAGTGTTCGTTATAAAAGGGCTTTACAACCTCTTTAACGTAGGCGTTAAAGCGTTTAATTAAATGCGCTAAGTTAGAGCCTGCAACTAGGTTATTACTATTTATCTCACCCGATACTGGAAAAAACAATAGCAATGGCGCGCCTTGTAAATCGCCTGGCATTAACATGCGCCCAGGTTGCAGCATAGCTAATTTAGTGTCTTTTTTAAGCCCTACCAACATGCTTTGATAAAGCTGTGCAATATGCGCAAGTGCGCTTTCATCTACCGGCGCATTTAGGTCGAGTTGCTCAACGGCTGTTAAAAACTCACTTGAGGTATGCACCCGCAAATGCTGCGTTAATAGCGGATATTGCAGCTCGCACCACTGTGCATAACTTTGCTCCAGCATAGGTAAATCAAGCAACCACTCGCCGGGGTAGTCAATAATATCTAAATAAAGTGTTGATTGCGGTGAAAAATGGCCACGCAGCCCAGCGTTACTTTGATACTTAATAGCTAAACGCAGCGTATTTATGCGCTCGGTTGAAGGCGGCCATGTTGGCTCGCCGTCACTGGGGAGTAACGCATTTAATGCTCGAGTATAATTAAATGTGGGCACTTTAAGCGCCTCTTGCGGCACTACTTTAGTGGCAATGTGACGGCGCTCGCGCATTACATCAAAAAAAGGCAGGTTTTTATCACTGGCTTGGCTTGTTAAGTGTTTAACTAATGCGGTAATAAACGCTGTTTTGCCGCTGCCACTCAAACCTGTTACAGCCAGTTTTACATGCTGATCTAAGCTTCGATGCAATGCTTTTTGTGCTTTGCCTTTAATACTGGTAAAGGTCTTTTTTGCAAATGAAGTACGACTCATAATGGTTTAGCACTTAGCACTTCACTTACTGTTTAATGTGTAGTTGCCGTGCTATTAAATCCTTTAAAGTTTGTTAATTTCACGGCTCACCGTAAATTCAGTAGAAGTAACATAGCGTTCTATATTTTGTAGGCGCGTATCTACGCGTGTTAAACGCTCTTTTAAGTCTTGCAATGCGCGGCGCGGTGGCTCGCCTTTTTGCCATACTTTAAATTTCACTTCTAGCGGATCGCCATAGTTAGTTGAATTTGTTTTATAGGCGCTAGTGGGTTCTTTTTTATCTAAAATAAACCAGGCTGCAATATACGCTACCACAAATAAAGGGCCGCCAGTTAGTAATACCGCACTAACAAATATAATACGAACTAACCATAATTCCATATTAAAATAATCGCTTAGCCCAGCGCATACGCCGGCTATTTTTCCGCGCTGCGGATCTCTTAATAATTCACGTTTGGTACTCATACTTTACGCCTCCACTGTGGCGACTCTTGATCAAGTAATGCTTCGAGTGTTTCGACTCGGTCTGCCATTTTTTCGGCTTTTTGAGCAAGCTCTAATAACTGGCGATGCTCGTGTTCACTTAACCCTTGGCTTACTTGTTTTTTGCTACGGTAGTGCAATATTAACCACAATGGCGCTACAAAAATCATAAATAAAATAAATGGTGCTACGAGTATTTCTGGATCAAACATAACCCTCTCCTGACTATCCGTATTAGTGTTTTAAGTAGGGGCACATGGGCCCCTTATATTATTATTGGTATGCGTTAGCTATACGTTACTTATCTGCTAGCTTCTTTTTAAGCTCAGCTAACTCATCGTCTACCTTTTCGTTTTTTTGCAGTTCGGCAATTTCATCTGCTAAGGTTTTTTTGCCTAAATCGTACGACTCTATTTGAGATTCTAGTCCATCTATTTTAGTTTCGTAACGCTCAAAACGATTAAGTGCATCTTCTACCTTTGAGCTATCAAGTGCTTTTTTAACTTCAAGGCGCGACTCAGCCGAACGCTGACGTAATATAATCGCTTTTTGACGAGCTTTAGCATCTGCTAGCTTTTCTTGTAGCGTGGTTACTTCTTGTTGTAACTTTTCGATGTGTGAGCCTACATGCTCAAGTTCACCCTCGACTGAGGCTACAGCTTCAGCTGACTTTTGCTTTTCGAGTAAAGCGGCACGTGCTAAATCGTCACGATCTTTGCTTAGCGCTAGTTCAGCTTTGTTTTGCCAATCATTCATTTGCGCTTTAAGTGTATCAACGCGACGTACTAATTCTTTTCGCTCAGCGAGTGTTTTAGCTGACGTAGAGCGAACCTCTACCAAGGTGTCTTCCATTTCTTGAATAATCAGACGAACCATTTTTTCTGGGTCTTCTGCTTTATCTAAAATGGCATTGATATTAGAATTAACAATGTCTGCAAAACGTGAAAAAATTCCCATAACATTTACCTCTATAATTTAAACTTAGTTTGTCTGCTATAACTGTATCAATATGCTTGCCAACTTTATAAAAGTTAAAATACATAATTTATTCATAGAGTTAAACTCAAATTACAAATTACTTTAGTTATCTCCCATTATGAAATACACTAACTGTTAGTAAAAATGACTAAGAGTTAGGAAATATGAGCCAATATCGCCAACAAGATAACTTACTCGGCCAATCTGATAGCTTTTTATCGGTACTTGATCAGGTATCGCAGTTAGCTAACCTAGATAAACCAGTGCTTATTATTGGTGAGCGTGGCACAGGTAAAGAGTTAATTGCAGCGCGTTTACACTTTTTATCTAAACGTTGGGATCAAAGCTATGTAAAACTCAACTGTGCGGCGCTTAACGAAAACCTGCTCGAAAGTGAACTATTTGGCCATGAAAGTGGTGCTTTTACTGGCGCTAGCAAACGCCACGAAGGCCGCTTTGAACGTGCAAACAGCGGAACTTTATTTTTAGATGAGCTAGCAAACACCTCCGAAATGGTACAAGAAAAATTGCTACGCGTAATAGAGTACGGTGAATTTGAGCGTGTAGGCGGTAAACAAACAATAAAAGTAGATACGCGTTTAGTGTGCGCTACTAACGAAGATTTACCTTATTTAGCACAGCAAGGTGAGTTTAGAAGCGATTTGCTCGACCGCCTGGCTTTTGATGTAATAACCCTTCCCCCACTGCGTGAACGCCAAGGCGATATAATGCTGCTTGCAGAGCAGTTTGCAATGAATATGGCGCGCGATTTAGAGTGGCAATTGTTTAGCGGTTTTACCCGTAGTGCCACAGAAACACTGCTTAGTTATGATTGGCCTGGTAATATTCGAGAGCTAAAAAATGTGGTTGAGCGCAGTTTGTATCGCCATGGGAGTGAACAGATCCCCGTTCATCAGATTATTTTAGACCCATTTGAAAGCCGTTTTAGGCCAAAACCACGAGTAAAGCCTACTGCTTTTGTTAATAATAACATTAATACTCCTGAGCCAGCGGTTGCCGCAGCGCCGGTTGCTCAAGCACTACCAAGTGTAGCGCCTATTAATACTGAGTTTCCATGTAGCTTAAAAAAACTCTCTAACGACTTTGAAATTTTAATGATTAATAAAGCTTTAGAGCATAGCCAATTTAATCAAAAGAAAACTGCAGAAGTACTGGGTTTGACGTATCATCAATTACGTGGCTATCTGAAAAAATATAACTTGCTATACCCAAGCGACACCAAGGGGTGAGTTTCAGTTTACTTAGTTATAGTTCAATAATAGTTAGAGGTTACGCAGGTGCATAAATTATTACTTGCTTTGCTATCAACCAGCCTTATAGGGTGTATAGATAGTAAAGAAGAAATCTTAAAAGAAAAAAACCAAGGCTTAGTTTATTGCGCTGAAGCAAACCCTGTGTCGTTTAATCCGCAGGTAACTACAACAGGCTCAACTATAGATATTATTGCCAATCAATTATACGACCGCCTAATTAGTATTGACCCTGTTACAGCTGAATTTCAAAGTGAATTAGCCACCGATTGGAAAACGAGTAAAGACGGTAAATCGATTACTTTTACCTTACGTAAAGACGTAAAATTTCATACCACAGCTTATTTTACGCCTAGCCGTGACCTTAACGCTGACGATGTTATTTTTACTTTTAGCCGCTTATTTGATGTTTATAATCCGTATCACTTTGTTGGCGATGCTAATTATCCTTACTTTCAGAGTGTAGGAATTGATCAGCTTATTCGTAAAATTGTACGTGTGTCTGACTATCAAGTACGGTTTGAGTTGTTTAATGCCGAAAGTAGCTTTTTAGCCAATATGGCCACCGATTTTGCTGTTGTATTGTCACAAGAATATGCCATGCAACTAAAAGCCAGCGAACAAACCAATTTGTTTGATCACTACCCAGTAGGCACAGGCCCGTATATTTATAAAGAGTATAGGCGCGACCATTTAGTGCGCTTTTATAAAAACCCAGTTTATTGGAAACACGACGTGGTACTGGATCAATTGGTTTACGACATTACCCCTAACGGCACCACGCGTATAGCTAAAATGCTCACCAAAGAATGTGATGTCACTGCTCATCCAAGTAGCGCGCAATTGAGTATTTTAGCCCAGCGCGACGACATTAATGTAGAAAAAGAAACTAACTTAAATATTGGCTACTGGGCATTTAATACTGAGCGCCCCCCTTTTGACGATATACGAGTACGACAAGCACTCGCTCATGCAATTGACGTAGATAAAATAATGCAGGCTGTGTATTACGGCAATGGTATTCGCGCTCAATCAATTTTACCACCCACCTCGTGGGCGTTTGAACCACAAGCTAACATTCCAAATTTTGACCCTGCTTTAGCCAAAAAATTACTTATTGAAGCTGGCTTACCTAATGGCTTTAACATGAACATTTGGGCCATGCCAGTCAGTCGTATTTATAATCCTAATGCCCGTAAAATGGCCGAACTAATGCAAAGTGATTTACGTAAAATAGGGGTTAAAGTGAGTATTATAGAATACGAATGGAATACCTTTATTCAGCGTGTTGGCGAGCACCGACACGACAGCGTACTGCTTGGCTGGGCTGCCGATACGCCCGACCCTGATAACTTTTTTAGCCCTTTGCTAAGTTGCACGGCCACCTTTAGTGGTAAAAATGCCGCAAATTGGTGTAACCCACAATTTGACTCTTTACTTAACCAAGCGCTTAGTACAACCGATATAGCACTGCGTAAACAATATTATGACGCTGCACAAAGCATGATTATTAATGAGCTACCTTTAATACCAATAGCCCACGGCATGCGTTTTCAGGCAAGCAGTGCTGATGTAGAGGGCATAACGCTCGGCCCATTTGGTGCTATTTCGCTTGCTAATGCGAGGAAAAAATAATGCGCTTAGATTATATTTTACGCCGCATTGGTTTATTTGTTTTTATGGTATTAATGCTTAGCGTTTTTACTTTTTTACTGAGCTTTTTATTTCCTGGCGATGCATTAAGTAATTTAAGCGGTATTCCCAGTAATAACTTTGCGCAACACACCCAGTTAGAAGATAAGTATTTATATAATAGTAATTATTTTATGCAATATATCGCTTTTTTAGGGCGCATATTGCAAGGTGATTGGGGACTGTCGTTTGCCTCTGGAGATAGCGTATTTTCGCAAATACTCGACTTAATTCCTGCCACACTCGAGCTTAGTATATACGCGCTGTTTGTTTCGGTTGTTATTGGTGTTCCTACGGGCATATTAGCCTCTGCTTATTACAAACAATGGCCCGATAAGCTTATTTCTTCTACCACTATGATAGGCTATTCCATGCCTATTTTTTGGTTGGCATTATTGCTTATTATGCTATTTTCATTGCAACTGGGTTGGTTTCCAATGTCAGGAAGAATGAGCTTACTCTATGAAATACCACCCACTACAGGTTTTATTTTAATTGATATTAGCTTGGCAAGCTTTCCGTACCAGGGCATGGCTTTTATTGACGCCTTACACCACCTTACCTTGCCTACCATAGTATTGGCTATGTACCCCACTACGGTATTAATACGCTTTACTCGCGAATCTATGCTTAAAGTAATGGATCAAAACTTTATTAAAACAGCGCGCGCAAAAGGCCTTAATCGCAGGCAACTTATAATACACCATGCGCTGCGTAATGCATTGTTACCGGTAATTAAGCAAATTGGTTTACAATTTAGCACGCTTATTACGCTGGCAATGATCACTGAAATTATTTTTTCGTGGCCTGGGATTGGCCGCTGGTTAATTGATAGTATTTATCAGCGTGATTACCCCGCTATACAAGGTGGCTTAATGGCGGTTTCTTTATTTATTATTTTTGCCACCATAATCGCAGAGCTAATTTATACTCTATTCGACCCACTCTCACGGAACCAAGCTCATGGCAAAGTTTAACTTATTTTCTGAAGAGTCGAATAAATCGCCCCTAGCACGGCTGTGGCGAAAATTTAAAACCAACCACCCTGCACTCGTTGGTTTATGGGTGTTTATTGCTTTTGCTTTACTGGCCGCCAGTGCACCTTTTTTAGCCCCTTATGGGGTTAATCAGCAACATAGTGATGCCTTACTTATTCCGCCCTCGTGGCGCGAAATGGGTGACGTACGTTTTCTTTTAGGCACCGACGATTTAGGCCGCGATGTGCTCTCTAGATTAATGAACGGCGCAACGTATACATTTGGCTTATCAATTATTGCAGCGTTTTTAACCACTGTCATTGGCTTACTCGTAGGCACTTTTGCTGGTATTAGTCGCGGGCTTCGCTCCAGTTTTTTAAATCACTTACTGGATATAACGCTTTCTATTCCGTCGTTGTTGCTGGCAATTATTATTATAGCGATATTAGGCCCAGGTTTAATGAATACCGTATGGGCAATTATTTTGGCACTGCTGCCGCAATTTATTCACTCTATTCGCAACTTAATTGTAGATGAGCTGAGTAAAGATTACATCACCGCTTATCGGCTCGATGGCGCCTCTAATTGGCATATATTGTCGCGAGGGATTTACCCTAATATATATGAATATATAGTGGTTATTTTTACCATGGCGCTCTCTACTGCTATTTTAGATATAGCCGCTTTAGGTTTTTTAAAATTAGGCGCGCAACCACCTACAACCGAATGGGGTGCAATTTTAGCCGAAAACCTCGGGCTTATATATTTAGCCCCCTGGACTGTAGCCCTACCAGGCGTACTGTTGTTTTTAGCGGTACTGTCAACAAACTTAGTAGGCGATGGACTTCGCCAAGTTTTACAAGCGCGTAAGGCTGATTAAATGCAATTACTTGATGTTCGAAACTTAACCATTGAATTACATACCTCTGAAACCGTTATTAGAGCCGTAGACAGAGTGAGCTTTAGTTTAAAAGAAGGCGAAGTACATGCTTTAGTGGGTGAATCTGGTTCTGGGAAGAGCTTAATCGCCAAAGCAATTGTAGGAGTGCTTAATGAACGCTGGGTAATAACAGCTGATAGAGTGCATTGGCGCGGGGTAGACTTAATGCGTTTAACCCCAGAACAACGCCGTAAAGTAGTGAGCCAAGACATAGCAATGATCTATCAAGATCCGAGTCGCTGCCTTGACCCTACCGCTAAAATATTTGATCAAATAGCCGAAACCTTACCTGAGGTAGCAAGTAAAGGGTTTTTCTTAAAGCGTAATCGCGAGCGCAAAGACAGAGTAAAAGCACTTATTCATAAAGTCGGTATTAAAAACCACGAAGAAATACTTAGCAGCTACCCCCACGAGCTTTCAGAAGGGGTGTGCCAAAAAGTGATGATTGCTATGGCAATTGCGCGTACGCCAAAATTATTAATTGCAGATGAGCCCACCACCGCACTTGAAAGCACCACCCGTGCACAAGTATTTAGATTGTTAAAAAGCTTAAATCAGTTAAAAAACATGTCTATTTTAATGATTTCTCATGAGCTAGAAGAAATTGTTAACTGGTCGCATACTATTCATGTTTTATATTGTGGACAAATGGTTGAAGCAGGCCCAACGCATCGTATTTTTAGCCAACCACGCCACCCTTATACGCAAGCACTACTAAAAAGCCTCCCCGATTACGAACATGGTTTGGCGCATAAAGAGCCTTTTTACGCGCTTAAAGGCACCATTCCTACGCTGCAACATTTACCAATTGGTTGTCGGTTAGGGCCGCGTTGCCCGCAAGCACAAAGAGAATGTGTTATTGCGCCAAAGCTAACTAAACACCAAGGGCATAGTTATGCGTGTCATTTTCCGCTGATCAAGGAGATGAAATAGTGCAACCCTTACTAAAAGTACAAGCATTATCAAAAAGCTTTAATTTACGGGCTGGATTATTTAGCCGTAAAAAATTTGCAGTACTTAAAAATATTTCGTTTAGTGTTGGCAAAGGCGAAACCATAGCCATAATTGGTGAAACTGGTGCCGGAAAAAGTACCCTAGCAAAATTACTTGCCGG
Source organism: Pseudoalteromonas sp. MIP2626 (assembly GCF_013414205.1). NCBI lineage: Bacteria > Pseudomonadati > Pseudomonadota > Gammaproteobacteria > Alteromonadales > Pseudoalteromonadaceae > Pseudoalteromonas > Pseudoalteromonas sp. MIP2626. The sequence goes on along the minus strand of NZ_JAATTW010000018.1, from coordinate 1,363 downwards.
AGCCGATAGCGCTGATAGCGGGCAAATTTTACTCGAAAACAACATAATCGAAAATAACGGCATTCGCGATCCACAATGTCGCCATATCAGAATGATTTTTCAAGACTCAGCAACCTCGCTAAACCCGGCACTGACTATTGCCGACATGCTCGATGATTGCCTGCAATTTAATACCGATTTTGACAAACAACAACGCGCCGAAAAAATAGACAGCACCATGTTAAAAGTGGGGTTATTAGTAGATCATCAACAATATTATCCGCACATGTTCAGCATAGGGCAATTACAGCGTGTAGCGCTTGCTCGCGCACTTATATTAGATCCTAAGGTTGTTGTGCTCGATGAAGCACTTTCATCTCTAGACCCCTCTGTACGCGCACAAATAGTTAATTTATTACTAAAGCTACAACTAGAAACCGGATTAACCTATATATTAATAACCCATCACCTTAGTTTAGTCCGCCATATTAGCGACCAACTGGTAGTACTAGAACGAGGCGAAATTGTTGAATACGGCCCCACCGAAGCAATATTCCAAAATCCCCAATCGAAAATAACGCAAAAATTATTGAGTTGTTGATGAGACAATCCAAGAAAAAACTAACTTCAATACGTAAAAGTGTACGCGTTTAGGTTTGATTTAGAACATAATTAAACCTGAACGTCTGAAAAACTAAAATGTTAAAAAATTAAAATGACACCCACTCTAATAATTAATTCCTTTGGTGTTTATCTAAACAAACATTGCTAGGCTTAAAAGCATCCTTAATTTTTAAAATCCCTCTGCTTATTCAAATAACGCGTATTAAACTGCTTTTTTATTCATTTTTAGGCATGCGAAATACTGTGCTTTCACAGTGAAAGGGAATTACGGAGAGTTTTTGAAGTGAAATTTTAAGCCAGTAGCTTTTCGCAGTTACTAATGTTGGCGCGCCGCTTTCTGTTTAGGTGTTCGCAGTATCCTTCGTGCGACGCTGGGCGACCTACTGCGCCATGAAATACGCGACTAAATTGTGTGGTGAGTTTTAGCCAGTTTTCGGGGGTAATGTTGACTCTTTGTAACAGGGGTAAAGTGGTACTCTCAATATGGCCTTTCTTGCCTTCGCGTATACAACGCCCGGTTAATTCTACTAGTTCAAGGTAAGATTTAAGCGCAAAGGGTAATCCTTTCGCCATGTGCTTTTTTAATTTACCTGAAAAGCGCAGAGTTGCTTCGGTTGCTTACCCGCAGTGGCACTTTCAATGCGTATTTTTACACTGGTATGGTCTGATGTTTCAGGTGTTGCTGCTGCCTTTGCTCTTATTGGGTTTAAGTCAACATATGCCATACAGGCGATTAATGCGGCTTCATCTAAGAGGGCTT